>JAUVHQ010000023.1 GCA_030593185.1 Bacteroidota bacterium | reverse complement strand
AATAATGAAAGAAAAAGAAATTGAATTGATAAAAAAGCAGATAGAAAAACTTGATAATAAAGATTTTGATCTGGAAGCATGGAAAATATCCACTATTCTGATCCTTGAAAGAGTTTTTGGGTACGATTCATCAAAAATCACTAAAATCAAGAATATCCATCAGGATTTAAGCAGCTGGTCATTACGCGATACCATGGGAACTTCAAGCGGCTATGATGCATCAAAGAAATACGGAAAAGAGATTCTTGAAGCATGCATCATGGAACTCGAAACATTAGAAGCACCCAACGATATAAAGAAAATTGCAAAACCCGAATCTCTCCTATTTGAAGTATTACTGGAAAGTCTTGAGAATGAACTGAAAGTATCTCAATTCAAGAATTTAAAAAAGATCAGCAATATAAAAGATAAACAGGAAAGAGAAAGTAAGCTAACAAATTTTTTATCAGATCTGGATAATGAAATTATCCTGCAGATGTTAGTAAATATTCTGAGTCACAAAAAAGTTGTCGAGATAATGCAAACACAGTAACCGGGGTTCGGGGTTCGGATTATTCTCTACTATATTTATGCAACCCACATTCCTTTTTCTCAGGTTCTTCCCACCACCATCTGCCTGCTCTCACATCCTCTCCCGGTTTTATTGCTCTTGTACATGGCTGGCATGAAATACTCGGATACCCATTATCATGCAATGGGTTATAAGGGATATTATACTTATTAATATATTCCCATACCTGCTCTTCTGTCCATTTATAAACCGGATTTACCTTGATAAGATTATTCTGGTTATCCCATTCCACAACTTGCGTGGCATAACGTGAAACCGACTGGTTTCTTCGTATTCCACAAATCCATGCATTAATACCTGAAAAAGCTCTTTTTGATGGTTCAATTTTCCTGATATGGCAGCAAAGCTCCCTTTTCTCAACACTATCATAGAACAGGTTTATACCAAATTCATTAACCATCTTTTCAACTTTTTCTGCATCAGGGAAAAAAATATTTATCTTAACAGTATAGGTCTTCATAGTTCTACTGATTAAATCATATGTTTCCCTGAATAACCTTCCTGTATCGAGAGTAAAAATAAATGTACCGGGATCGATATCAGCGATCATTTTGGTCAATACCTGATCTTCTGCTCCTAAACTTGTTCCAAATGCGGTTTTCCCGTTAAAATCTTTCAGGAAGTACCCAATTACTTCTTCAGGTGAAGAATTCTGAAATCTCTCATTTAGCTCATTAACTATTTTGCTGCCTGCCATAGCTGTTTTTTAGAACCACAAAAATACAATCTTTTTGCCGGCAACTTGAAATAAATTGAAGATTTGTTGTAAACCAAAAATTATAACTAATTAGTCAGCAGTCGGCAGTCAACAGTCGGCAAAAATGTAAAGTATAATGAAATTAGCCATTATAGTCATTTTAGCATTTACTCATTTAATCATTCAATCATTTTAGCATCCCAAACTTAAGGCACTATTAATTTAAAACTTTAGACATTTTTGCATTTTAGACACTTTAGGCACTTTAAACATAAAACACTAAATAGTTAAAAATAAAGTCAAATATTGTATTTTAGTTCGTTGAAATATATTTTTTTGAATCTATGTTCTAATAAAAACCAGAAATATATATGGATCCAATAAACACGGGAGAAGTTTTTTCTCGAAATGTAATCATCCCCATTCTGTATGTCATATTTTCATCGCTTGCTTTGTTTTCAATCATTCAGGTATATAGGAAAAGTAATAAAGCAAAAAATGCCCGTCCGGTTATCTTTATCAGACTTTGTGGTATGGTTTTATTCGGATTAATACCTGTGCTATTTCTTTGGATGCTCCCCGGCTATACAATATCTCAGCTTGGCTTAAATGTAAACAGGTTTGCCGGTTCATTAATATGGATTATAATCCTGGGAGTGTTTCTTATTTCTATGAATTTCTTTTTGATCCGTAACCCAAAAAATTTAAAAAACTATCCTCAAATACAAAAAGAATCCTGGAATTTTTATCTTATTCTGATCAACACCCTGAGCTGGGCAGGTTATCTTTTTGCTTATGAATTTATGTTCAGAGGATTACTACTATTCCCACTTGTGAATCATTTAGGAATTGTAGCAGCAATAATAATTAACACAATTCTATATTCAGCCACTCATTTCTATAAAGGCATACGGGAGGTAATTGGTGCAATCCCCCTTGGTATTGTTTTGTGTTTACTTACAATTGAATACGGGAATATCTGGATTGCCTTTTTTGCTCATCTGTGTCTGGCACTTTCTGGTGAATACTTTGCTTTATTCAGACAGCAAAAAGCGGGTAATCTGCAGTTAAAAATAAACGATAATTGATGAAAATATATATTACAGGAGCAACCGGATTTATTGGCTCAAATCTGACAAAAAGGCTGATTGAAGAAGGGAATACTGTGCATGCTTTAATTAGGAACCCGGCAAAATCAAAAAAAATAAATTTCGAAAACGTCATCTTTAAAGATGGTGATCTTCTTAATGCAGATTCACTTTACCAGGGAATGAAAGGGTGTGAAGAGGTATATCATCTGGCTGCATTTACAAAACCATGGGCAAAACAGCAGGATACTTATTATAAAATCAATGTTCAGGGTACTCTAAATGTGCTTTTAGCTGCAATAAAAGCAGATGTAAGAAAGGTTGTAATTACCTCAACTGCAGAAGTGTTAGGGCCTTCTGACAAAGATCTTGTCACAGAAAATTCAGGTAACAACAATCTCCCTTTTACCGGGTATGGAAAAACAAAGATATTAATGGAAGATAAGGTCTGGCAATTACCGAAAAAACAGACTCAGGTAGTAATTGTTCTTCCTTCCAGGCTCTATGGTCCGGGTGAGCTTACAGTAAGCAACAGTGTTACAAAACTAATAAAGCTTTATACCAAAGGATTATGGCGACTGATACCCGGTGACGGAAAGAGCATTGGTAACTATGTATTTATAAACGATGTGTTAGACGGATTAATTCTGGCAATGAAAAAAGGGAGGTCTGGCGAGAGATATATTATCGGAGGTCAGAATTTAACTTATAATGAATTTTTTGAAACTCTTGGTAAAGTAATTGGAAAAAGCAGATTTATGATTAAAATCCCTTTGAAAATAATATTGTTTATTTCAGGAATTCAGCTACATTTAGCTGAACTTACCGGTAAACCACCGGTAATTACACCGGTCTGGGTAAAAAAATATTATTATTCGTGGGCTATTTCAAGCAACAAAGCGAAAAATGAGTTGGGGTATCAAATAACACCAATACATGAAGGTATTAATAAAACCCTGGAATGGTTAAAAGAATAGTTTTTGTGTAACTAATCAAGTATTTAAAGTTAAGTAAAGTTGAGAAGAAGTTGAAAGTGAGCTAAAGTTAAGAAGAAGTTGAAAGTGAACTAAAGTTGAGAAGAGAAGAAGTTATAACTTTAGGCATTTTAGGCACTTTAGTCACTTTAGTCACTTCTTCATTTAGTCACTTCTTTATTTGTAATAGTCATGAGAAATAATTATTACGTATTAATTACCGGGGCAAGCAAAGGAATTGGCAGAGCACTTGCTGTTGAATGTGCCAAAAGAGGTATGAATCTGGCACTTATTTCACTTCCGGATGAAAACCTTGAAAAATTATCAGATGAACTTACCGTAAAATACAGAATTAAGTCCAGTTATAAAACCCTTAATCTTACAGATAGTAAAGCCCCGGAGATAATTCATAACTGGTGTATTGAGAACAAATTAGAGGTAAATACACTGATTAATAATGCAGGATTTGGTTGTGTTGGTCGTTTTGAAAATCAATCTTCCGGGTTCTACATGCAAATGATCGACCTCAATGTAAATTCAGTAGTGTTATTAACCCGGTTGTTCCTTCCTGACCTGAAAAAGAATTCTCCATCCTATATCCTTAACCTGGGCAGCATTGCATCATTCTACCCAATGCCTTATAAGACAGTGTATTCTGCAACTAAAATCTTTGTCTATTCTTTTTCCAGGGCACTACGTGAAGAACTACGACCATTTAACATTAGTATTAGTATTTTGTGTCCCGGTCCGGTAAATACAAATCCTGATTTAATAACCAAAATACTTCTGCAGGGGAAAATTGCAAGATGGTCAGCTTTACCACCCAAAAGGGTTGCAGCTATCGCTATTAAAAGAATGCTTCGTAAAAAGTTTATTATTATTCCCGGTATTTTAAGCAAAGTAAGTTTTTATACAGAAAAGATTGTCCCGATGTCTATAAAACAAAAGCTCACAGCCCGTATATTTATAAAATCCAGCAAGTAAACATGATCCATCTTTTAATTGATAAATCTTAATATTCAAATGTGAATAATACCTGCTAGCATAAATATGTAAAGGTGGAAAATATTGTAAAAATGGAATATCCCTAAAGCTATTAATAATCAACTAATTAACAACAGCCCAAACACAACAAATAATTCAGGATTCAATAAAATTGAAAGTAGTTTTTAGGATAGAGGCATAATACTCACCACGTTCAAGAATATCATCATCACCTTCTTCATAATGCCAGTTAATAACAAGTTTTTTACCATCATTAAGCAAAAGCCCAAGACGTTTAAGAATCTTCAGAATATATCTGGCCGATCCACTGTTAAAATATTCTAATTCAATATTAACATTGGTTGTTTCTGCAGGATTTTGGCAGTAATTTTCAATCCAATCACACAGAGGATCAAAAAATTTTGATGGATCTTCGTGAATGGAACGTCCACGAATATCAATTTTTCCTGCCGGATTAAAAGTTATTTCCGGAATAATATGTGATCCTTCTCGGGCTAAAATATCCATTTTCTGAAATTATCTCTATGTAAATATATATATTTGTATTGAGAAACTGAAATCTACTTCACCTATTTGTTTTAACCGGTCATTTTTTCTCCGTAAACCGGCATTTTCCGTTCATAAAATTAAATATCCATCCTTGCCAGCGGCGCAATATCCAGCAAGGAAAACAATCCTTTCTTAAATTTGAAATATCCTGTAATAGCTATCATAGCTGCATTATCAGTAGCAAATTCAAATTCCGGAAAACAGATATCCCAGTCTCTTTTCTGCGCTTCATTTGTTAGCGTATTTCGTAAAGCAGAATTTGCTGATACTCCACCTGCAACTCCTATATTTCTGATTCCTGTTTTTTCCGTAGCTTTAATAAGTTTATTCAGCAAAATATCAATAATTGTTTTCTGTAAAGATGCGCACAGATCCGGTTTCCTTTTTTGCACAAAATCTTTATCCTCTTTTACTTTGTCCCTGACAAAATATAGAAAAGATGTTTTCAAACCACTAAAACTAAAATCCAGATCTTTAATCCTGGGTTTGTTAAACTGAAAAGATTCCCGGTTACCCTGAACTGATAGTTTATCGATCTCCGGACCTGCAGGATAAGGCAATCCAATAACTTTTCCGCATTTATCAAATGCTTCACCGGCAGCATCATCAATTGTTCGACCAATGGTTTCCATATCTAAATAGTCTCTGACAACTATCAATTGGGTATGCCCTCCCGAAACAAGTAAACTTAAAAAAGGAAAGGATGGAATTTCGGAAGGCTTTTCTTTTTTCCTGATAAACTGAGCAAGTACATGGGCTTGAAGATGATTCACTTCAATAATAGGTATATTCAGTGACATTGCGAGTCCTTTCGCAAATGAAGTTCCAACCAGCAGGGATCCTAACAAACCAGGACCCCTGGTAAATGCTACAGCATCAATTTCATTACGACTAATTCCCGCTGACTTTATTGCCTGTTCCACAACCGGAATAATGTTTTGCTGATGAGCCCGTGAAGCAAGTTCAGGAACCACTCCACCATAATTCCTATGGACATCCTGATCAGCAATCAGATTTGATAACAAATAACCATCCTGAATTACGGCAGCAGATGTGTCGTCACATGAAGATTCTATTCCAAGGATAGTAATACTCATTTCATTCAGGATTTATTGAAGATTTATGAACTTTTTTCGTTTTTTTGCCATATAATATAATATTCAAAAATATTAAAAAAATATATAAAATATTAATTATCCTATTTCTTGTAATCATTGGGTTACTTGTATCCGTTTCGATATTAATTAAAAGTCAGGCAGGTCAGAATTATTTAACAAGAAAAATTACAGAAAAGATTACAGAAAATATTGATGCTAAGATTACCTTTAATAAAGTCAAAATAGGGTTTTTTAAAAAGATCTCTTTAAGAGAACTATACATTGAAGACCAGCAACAAGATACACTTTTATTTTCCGAATTAATAACAGTTAATCTCAAGTCGTATAACTGGGGTAAAAGGGAAATTGACTTTAAAAAAATTGAGATCCACGATGCCAGAATAAACTTTAGAACCGACTCTACAAATACAATAAACCTCAAATTTATTACCGACCGGCTAAAAAGAAAAGATACAACTAAGGTTAGATGGAAAATCAGAATGCACTCGATTGAATGCAGGAATATACTTTTCTCCTATAAGAAACATAGTTTTCAATCCCACCGTAAAGGATTTGATCCAAGAGATATAAAACTTTCTGATCTTAATTTTGATATCACAAACCTGCAAACACACAATGATAGTATTGACATTACAATAGAGAACTTAAAATGCAGAGAACAAAGTGGTTTAGTAATCAGTAACCTGGATTTCCGCATGTATATTTCGCCCTACTATCTCAACTTCAATGAAATACATTTTGTATCCCCTCAATCTAATTTGACAGCCGAAAAAATCGAACTCCTTTACAATGGATATAAAAGCCTGAAAGATTTTACAAATAATGTTAAACTTAACATCAATATTAATAAATCCAGTCTTACTTCAAGGGATCTGGGGTTTTTCGCTCCTTCAATTAGCAAGATACCCGGAAAAATCTATTTAGCCGGTCATCTTTTTGGTTACATTGCGAACTTAAAGGGAAAGCAAATAGAAGCAGGTTGGGGTGAAAACACACATGTTTATTGTGACTTCGCTTTAAATGGCCTGCCCGACATTAAAAAAACCTTCATATTTATTGATATTGATTCCCTTAAAACTACAATACAGGATATTAAAAATATAAGTACCCCAGGTAATGGGAAATCTTTATCATTGCCCAACCAGTTAGAGAAACTCGGAAAGATAACCTATGCCGGTAACTTTACCGGTTTTATCGATGACTTTGTTACATACGGAGAATTCAATTCAGATTTGGGTTTGATATCTACAGATCTGACAATTGAACCTGATACAGCCCGGCTTATAAGATATAGTGGAAAAATGAAAACCAACAATTTCAACCTGGGTAAATTATTTGGCAATACTAACAGGGTAGGCAATATAACTATGGATATTCAAGTTAATGGTTTTAGTACTGAAAACAGGTATAAAGCAACCCTTGAAGGGAATATTGCTGATCTATTCCTGAATAAATATCATTATAAAAACATTAACCTTTCCGGCGAATTTACACCAAAAGCTTATGACGGTTCAGTATTTATTAAAGATCCGAATATTGAACTTAATTTTCTTGGCAGTCTGGATTTTTCAGGTGAAATACCTGAATTTGACTTTACAGCTAATGTACCAAAAATAAACCTGTACGATTTACATATTGAACCAAAAGATACTAATTCATTTCTTTCCTTCCTTCTTACGGCAAATTTTAAAGGCAAAAATCTTGATGATCTTGAAGGAAAGATCAACCTTATCAATTCCACTTACCGAAAAATGGATGAAGAACTCCATGTGTATGATTTTTCACTTTCTGCTCTAAACCAGAATGATACAAATCAATTAATACTTAAAACCGACTTTGTCGATGCATTTATTACCGGAAATTATAATTTCACACAACTGGGAAGTTCCTTTAAATATTTGCTTGAAAGAATAATACCTTCGTTTACCCTGGCTGAAGCGAATACCATTAAAAAGCAGGACAACCACTTTGATTTTAGTATCCAGTTAAAAGATACCCGAAACCTTAGCAAATTTTTATTCCCGTCATTTGCTGTTTCTCCCAATTCAACTTTTACAGGAAAATTTTATCCCTTTGATAACTACTTCCTGGTTAAAGGAGAGGCAGAGAATTTCACATATAAAGGAAATGAGCTTATTAAAATGCAGTTGAATGCAGAATGTTCCGATTCCCTTTTTTCTCTCAAACTTACAGGTAAAAAGTTTGTTATGAACAATAAACTTGATCTGGAGAATTTTTCAATAGCAAGTAATGCCAATAATGATACTGTTCGTTTTGAAATAAGCTGGAATGATCAGTCAACCCGCAACTTACTTAGTCAAATAAAAGCCATTGCCGGCTTCAGAAATAAACAGAAACAGCTAACACCTTTAATAAACATCTCATTTTTACCAACCAACCTGTATATAAAAGACAGTATATGGAAAATAAATCCCGGCACGATTACTATAGATACCACCTCGATACAGGTAAAAAACTTCTCAATCAATAATAAGGAACAGTGGTTAAAAGTACATGGAGGCATTTCAGAACAATATGAAGACACCCTGTTATTGCAATTCAAAGGCTTAAACCTTTCATCATTAAATACTATTTCTAAAAGTGAGAAGATTCAATTAAATGGTATAATAAACGGTGATGCCAGTTTGTCAAACTTATATAATAATCCCTTATTTCAAACAAACATTAATATAGATGATCTTCTGATAAATAATGAATCACTTGGTAATACGTTAATAACCAGTGCCTGGGACACAATAAATGAACAATTGCATCTGGAGGCATCTTCAGACCGGGGCAATCTCCAAACCCTTAATATCAAAGGCGTTTATGAACCCGAAAGTAAAGAAATTGAATTCTCTCTTTCCCTGAATAAACTCAGATTAAATATCTTCAGGCCATTCATAAATAAGATTTCTTCTGAACTAAATGGAATTGCTACCGGTGATATTATTCTAAACGGAACATTATCCAAACCAACAGCAAATGGAATT
The DNA here is from genome assembly GCA_030593185.1 of Bacteroidota bacterium. Classification (GTDB taxonomy): domain Bacteria; phylum Bacteroidota; class Bacteroidia; order Bacteroidales; family VadinHA17; genus JADFUQ01. The sequence continues at coordinate 5,707 of JAUVHQ010000023.1, read as the reverse complement.
ATTAAACTGCAAAAGACCTCTTTTCTTTTGGATTTCTTTAATACCCGTTACACATTTACTGATCAAATAAATATTGAAGATAATATTATCAAATTTGAAGATATCAGGATATTCGATCCTGAAGGGAACCAGGCAATTATTAACGGGGATATCAAAAATAATTATTACAAAAATTTCGACATAGATTTGAAAATCGATGCGAATAATTTCCTGCTTATGAACACCAGGGAAAAGCATAATAACCGGTTTTATGGTACTGCGTATGGTTCAGGAATAGTTAATATCAGCGGTCCACCGAAAGACCTTAACATCCAGGTATCCGTAAAAACAGACAAAAATGCGCGTTTCTTTCTGCCGCTTTCTTCAGGAGAAGAACTTGGCGAATTTAATTTTGTAAGCTTTGTGGATAACACGAATCATACGGATAAAGAAAAGATAGAAACCCTCACTGTAAGGAATAATATGCCAAAAATAAATCTTGATCTTGAAATTACATCTGATGCTGAAGCACAACTTATTTTCAACTCCAACACAGGTGATAATATAAAGGCAAGAGGTTCCGGAAATCTCAACCTTCAAATTAATAACCTCGGAGAATTGGATATTTTCGGCACCTATACAATAGAGCAGGGTGAATATCTTTTTTCCTTACAAAACATAATCAATAAAAAATTCAAGGTCAGGAATGGTGGTACAATAACCTGGAATGGCAACCCATTGGAAGCCAATATGGATATAGAAGCTGTATATGAAACCAAAGCTTCATTATACGAACTTTTCCTGAACGAGGATTACAGACGAAGAATAACCGTTGAATGTCAACTATATCTTACAGGGAAAATTCAAAACCCAACAATTGACTTTGGGATCGAATTGCCAACTGCTGACCAGGAAACCAGGACAAACCTGCAGAATGCCATAAACACACAGGAAGAAATGAGCAAACAATTCCTGTCATTGATTGTTATCAATAGTTTTCTGCCAAATACAAATTACGTTCCACCAACCTCTCAATCTATAACTTCCAGTTACGCACCGGCAGTAGGTGTAACAACCAGTGAACTCCTTTCTAATCAGTTAAGCAACTGGCTTTCACAAATCAGCAATGATTTTGATATAGGATTCAGATACAGACCCGGTGATGAAATATCCAAAGATGAAGTTGAAGTAGCCCTGTCAACACAATTGCTTAATGACCGGGTAAGCATTAACGGTAATGTAGATGTAGGTGGTGAAACCTCGACAAATACAAGCAATATCGTTGGCGATTTTACAGTTGACATCAAGATCAATAAAAGCGGAAAACTCAGGGTTAAAGCTTTCACCAGAGCAAATGAGAAATTGCTGTATGAATGGTCGCCATACACACAGGGTGTTGGTCTTTTTTACAGAGAGGAATTTGATCATTTCGACCAACTAATGCAAAGATATTGGAACAAAATATTCAGAAGAAAAAATGAAGTTGAAAAAGAAAAATGATAGAATTTATGCGAACGCGTTCAACAAAGTTAAAATTCCGATACGTCGGGATATACTTTTTTGATTTATGTTTCGTTTTTTTTGTAATTTCGCAATAAATAAATTCGATAACAATGAACAATATGCTCTTAATTCAATTATTACAGATCACTCTTCAGGACACAGTAACAAACCAGGCCGAAGAGGCAGAACAATTCTTGTCTTTCTGGGATCTGGCATTTAAAGGTGGTTGGGTTATGATCCCAATTATCCTTTTATCATTTATTGCAGTTTATATCTTCTTTGAACGGTATTTTGTAATCCGGAGATTATCAACAGAAGATATCAATTTCATGGACAGGATAAAAGATTTTATTCATGATGAAAAGATCGAGTCAGCTCAAACGTTATGCCAGTCAATTGATTCTCCAACCTCGAGAATGATTGAAAAAGGAATACAAAGAATTGGCAGGCCACTTAACGACATAAATGCTGCTATTGAAAATGTAGGGAAACTTGAAATCTATAAACTCGAAAAAGGTCTGCCTACACTTGCAACTGTTGCCGGAGCTGCTCCTATGATAGGATTTCTTGGTACTGTAATGGGGATGATAATCGCTTTTTACGATATGTCAAACGCCGGAAGTAATATCAATGTCGCACTTCTTTCAAATGGGATATACACTGCTATGGTTACAACAGTAGCCGGATTGATCGTTGGGATTATCGCCTATTTTGCATATAATATTCTTGTTGCAAAAGTTGAGAAGATAGTATATCATCTGGAAGCAAGAACTTCAGAATTTATGGATTTACTGAATGAGCCAGTTAGCTGATTTTAACTTAAAAAGTTACAACAATTATGGCACTTACCTCCAGAAATAAAGTAAGCCCGAACTTCAGTATGTCAGGAATGACCGACATAGTATTTCTGTTGCTTATTTTCTTCATGATCACTTCAACTCTTATACATCCCACTGCTCTGAAACTTCTGCTTCCTGAAAGCAGTCATCAAACATCCGCTAAACCGCTTACTACTGTGTCAATTACACACGATTTACAGTTTTACGTTGAAGACCAGCCAGTTGATTTTAACGATTTGGAACGGGTTTTGCAGGAAATAATAGGTAACAACCAGGAGGTTTATGTTTCAATACATATTGATAAATCTGTTGATGTAGAATACCTTGTAAAGGTATTGAATATTACTAAAAATAATAATTACAAAGTTATTTTAGCAACAACACCTGAATAATATGTCAGGTTTTTTTATTAAACATAAAAGGGGAATTACCGGTACCCTGATTTTTCATGTTGGGTTGGCTATTCTATTAATCTTTTCAGGCTTAATTACCCCTCTGCCATTACCCGAAGAAGAAGGTATTTTAATAAATTTTGGCACAAGCTCTGAAGGAGAGGGATTAATTGAACCTTCTGCTACATTACAAACTCAGGCAATTGAACAACCGGAGCCAATACCTTCCGAGACAGAAATTCAATCAAAGGAATCTGAAGAAGAAATTCTGACACAGGATTTCGAAGAAGCCCCTGCTGTTGAATCGGATGAAAAGACTTCTGAAAATCAGGAAGATGTAGAAGCACTTGAGGAAGAACGGAAAAGAGAGGAAGAGCTTGAAAGACAACGGTTGGAAAAAATTGAACGGGAAAGACTTGAAGAACTTGAGAGGCAACGACAAGAGGAGCTGGAGAGACAAAGAATTATTGAAGAACAAAAACGGATTCAGGAAATCACTGACCGCACCCGGAATGCTCTTACAAATGCCAGTAACAATGCTGATAATACTGCCACCGGTGAAGGTGAAACAACCGGGCAGGAAAACCAGGGAAGCGAAACCGGATCAGTAAATTCAGATAATCTATCTTCAGGATTAAATGGTCTGGGTGATAATGGAATATCCTACAGTCTTGCAGGACGTACACCCCAATCGTTGCCTAAACCGGAATATAACTACCAGGCTGAAGGTATTGTAGTTGTAGAGGTAACAGTAAACCAAAATGGCAATGTCACCAAAGCAACTCCTGGTGTAAAGGGTTCAACCACACTTGATAATTATCTTCTCAAAGCTGCACAAAAAGCAGCGCTTGCAGCAAAATTTGACAGGCAACCTAATGCCGCAGATTTTCAGAAAGGTACAATAACCTACCACTTCCTGCTTCAGTAGTAGTTGAGTAAGGAGAAGAAAAGTCAAAAGTCAAAAGTCAAAAGAGAAGAGAGAAGAGCCAAGGGCGAAGGCGTGAACTCGCAACTCGTAACCCGCATCGTCCGCCGTAGTGGTAACGAAGGTGGATAACTCGTAACACTCTGGAAGAATGCAGAATGCCTGCCACGTGAAATGCGACGAAGGAGCATATTTCACTGTGGTAAAATTTTAAATATAGAATGAAGAAGTAAGAAGATGTGAGTAAGGTGAGTATTAGAACAACCGTGAAATATATTCAAAAAGGCCCAGGAATTTTGCCGATGCAATTATTATTACGATCAACAATATATATCTGACAAATTTCACCCCCCAGTTTATAGCAAATTTAGCAGCAATAAAAGCTCCTGCCATATTCCCCACCGCAAGTAGAAGACCCATCTTATAGTTAACCTGGTGGTTTATCATGAAAATTGCAAGAGCAAAAATTGTATATATCAGAACTATGAAAATTTTTAGTGCATTGGCTTTTATCAGATCAGCGCCTGCACCAAGAACAAGACCTGCAAGGAGGAAAAATCCTACACCTGCCTGAATAAATCCCCCGTAAATGCCAATGAAAAAAAAGATCACCATTTGTAATAAGGTAGGCTTGCTAATAGTTTTGCCAACCTGTCCTTTAATCCACTTGTCCGGTTTATATAGAATAATAAAGAACATTAACAGCAATAGTCCACCAATAGTCTTTCTCATTAATTCTTCATTAAACCCCACAGCTATTTGCGCACCAATAACAGAACCCAGAACCGCTGGAATTGCAAGCCGGTAACCTTCCTTAAACTCAAAGACCTTCTGTTTTTTAAAAGTACTGACACCCACAATATTTTGCAGTAATATTGCAATCCGGTTAGTGCCATTGGCAACATTAGCAGGCAAACCAAGAAACATTAGCAATGGAAGCGTCAGAAGTGAACCACTTCCTGCCAAAGTATTTATAAACCCGGCAATAAAACCAACAAAAATTACAACAAAATAAATATACCATTCCATATAATATTCTTTATTTTGAAATTATTTAGTGCCTTCGCTTCGATTGCGCTCAGCATAAAAATTTTGGAATGCTAAATAAAGAAGTGCCTAAAGTTATAAGTGCCTAAAATGCCTAAAGTTTTAAAATAATAGTGCCAAAAGTTTATAGTGTCTAAAATGTCTAAATTAATCATTTTTGGAAAAAACATCTTCTATAGCTATCTTAAGGTTGTCGATCAGTGATTCATCTTTTATAACATAGTCTTCAATTCCCTTCCTTGCAAGTTCAAGAACCACATCTCCTTTATCCTGGCCCGATAACATGATCACAGGAATATCCTTATTATACTCCATGATCCTTGTAAATATTTCCATTCCTCCAATCACTTCTTCATCCTTCTTATAAAAAAGATAATCCAATATGATAAGTTCAGGATTCCTGAACAGTTGCTTAAGGCATTCTTCTCCATAACTGAATGTAATGATACTCATTTCATCCCCATCAAATCTTTTTTGAACAAGATTCAGGATGAAAGAATCATCATCAACAACAAATACCAGTTTTTTCTTACTCATATCAACGAATTAAACCTTGATTTTAATAAACCTAACCCGGATAAACCGTAAATTCCAATTAATCAAAATTCAAATAACAACTTAACGAAGTAACCTCACAGCCTGCCCCGTTTTTTCGGGGAACACCTTTGAAAATTAATTATCTTGTGAGTAAATAAATTTCAAATTCAAAAATACAATATTCAAAATTTTAAAATCATTCTTTTAAGTTTGGAATTTGAATATTAAATATTGGTATTTATTTGATTTTTGTGATTTGTATTTTGTGATTTTCTGTCAAAAAATACACGAATATTTAGAATTAAGATACTAATAGTATAAAATCATCATTCATACAACTACCCTTTTATTCTTCCCAGCCTGCAAATAACGGATAAATTTTCATTATATCATTCACTTTCTTTCTAACAACTGTTATAATATCTTCATTATCAATATTCATTATCACTTCATCAATCATGTCAACAATAGGTGACATTTGGTCT
>JAUVHQ010000052.1 GCA_030593185.1 Bacteroidota bacterium | reverse complement strand
GGAAAGTAATCCGGGCAGATGGGATGAAATTCTTAATCATTACCTTCGACTAAAAAACAGACAGACACTTGTAAGAACAGTCCTTCCGTTGAGAATGCCACGCAGGACAATAGATTATGAATATTTTGACTATGACAGAGAAATTGTTGAGGCAAAGCATAATGCAGCTGAGTTTTTCTTTGTACATGGCCAGAAGCTAATGGGAAATGAAAATAAAGAAAGCTACCGTGAAGCATATTACGAATTTAGGAAAGTAAAAGAATACTGGGGTGATTATCAAAATATTGATCAATTGCTAAATGAATCACATTATTTAGGGATGAGCAGGGTGCTGGTAACAATTGAAAACAAAACACATCTGAAACTTAGTGAAGAGTTTAAGAAAGACCTTCTGGCAATTAATCATGCTGCACTCAATAATGAATGGGTTGAATACCATATACGTCATTTGGATGATAATATTAATTATGATTTTTTGGTATATATAAGTTTGAAAATTATTGATGTTTCGCCTGAGTTGGTGAAGGAAAAGGATTATATTGAAAAAAAGAAGGTTGAAGATGGATTTGATTATGCACTTGATCAAAATGGGAATGTGATGAAGGATACTGCAGGAAATGATATAAAAATCAACAAATATAAAAACCTTCAATGTACAGTTATTGAAACGGTTCAGCAAAAAAGTGTAAATATTGCAGGAGATGTGGAGATTATTCAGACTAACCCCGAAAAACTGATTAAAAAAGATGCTATTGGAGCAGAAACATATTTTGAGCATCTCTCTGCAAGAGCTATTGGTGACCCGGGAGCTCTCACGTCAGATACCAGGAAACTGGTAGAGTTGGATCCGGTGCCTTTCCCCGATGATGTATTAATGATCATGCAATGCAGCGAAACGCTGAAATTGGCTATAAGAGATATCCTGCGAAGAAACAGACGGTATATTTATTAATGAGATTCAAGTTTTGGGAACGTAGTGAACTAAAACTTGTAAGTCGAATTAATCCCGATAGCGATAGCGTATCGGGATTGATAGCTTAATACCCCGGGGCTTAACTCGGGAAAAAAGGATTGGAATTCCTTTTTATTTAGTAAGGTAATTTTTAAGATAGAAGAATAACGTTATTAATAACGTTATTAATAACGTAATTTTTTTCGGATTGAAATAGAAATATTGCCCGGAGTTACAGGAAAAAAGATCATTTTGCGAATGGGAAAAGCGATCATAACAAAGGAAAAAGCGGAAAGAACAGTACTGGTAGGAGTGATAAAACAGGATCAGAATGAATCTGAAGTTGATGATTACCTTACAGAACTTGCATTGTTAGCAAGTACTGCAGGCGCAGAACCTGTTGGCAGATTTACTCAGAAACTTGATAAGCCTAATTCAAAGACATTTATTGGTTCAGGCAAGCTGGCAGAGCTTGTCATGTACATTAAAGATAAAGGGATAGATATAGCTATATTTGATAATGACTTATCCCCAAGTCAACTAAGGAACATTGAACGTACCGTGAAATGCCGTGTGCTCGACCGCACAAATTTAATACTGGATATTTTTGCAACAAGGGCAAAAACAGCACATGCCAAAACGCAGGTAGAACTTGCACAATATAAATATCTTTTACCACGACTTACCGGATTGTGGACTCACCTTGAAAGGCAAAAAGGAGGAATTGGTCTGCGTGGACCGGGAGAAACTGAGATTGAAACCGATAGAAGAATTATACGTGATAAAATATCACGCCTCGAAAAGCACCTGAAAAAAATTGACAAACAAATGGCAACCCAACGGAAAAACAGGGGAAAACTGGTTAGGGTTGCATTGGTGGGATATACAAATGCAGGAAAATCAACATTGATGAATCTCCTTAGCAAATCGGAACTGTTTGCTGAAAATAAATTGTTTGCAACTCTGGATACTACCGTAAGGAAAATTATTATTGGAAATTTGCCTTTCCTTCTGTCTGATACAGTTGGATTCATACGTAAATTGCCTCATCACCTGGTCGAATCGTTCAAATCAACTTTAGATGAGGTGCGTGAAGCAAATATTCTGATTCATTTAGTTGACATTTCTCATCCCAATTTTGAGGAGCAGATTATTGTGGTGAATCAAACACTGAATGATTTGAAAATTTATGGTAAACCTTCTATTGTCGTTTTCAATAAAATTGATGCATATTCATTTATTCAAAAAGATGAAGATGATCTTACTCCTTCAACAAAAGAAAATCTGACACTTGATGAACTAAAGAGAACATGGATGGCAAGAAAAAATGCTTCCAGCGTATTTATTTCTGCTCTGAAAGAAACAAATATCCCTGAGCTTAAGGAAGTCCTTTATAAAAAAGTGAAAGAAATACATAGAAAACGATACCCGTATAATGATTTCCTATATTAAATAAGGTTATTCATGATAATACGTAGTTGTTCTGGAATATTGGAATATTAGAATGTCGGAACATTTGAGCGAACTTGAGAGCGAAAATCTTATGAGCAAGTTGTGGGAAGGGCTATTTTTTCTTCCCATTCTTCCATTTTTCCATTCTTCCACTATTCCATAATTCCATCATTCCACTCTTCTCCTTCCATCTGACACCTATTCATTTTCCGGATGAACCTTAAATAAAACCTTGTTCTAACAAATATTCAGCAATTTGTACTGCATTTGTTGCAGCTCCTTTCCTGATATTGTCAGAAACAATCCAAAGATTCAGACAATTCTTTCGCGACTGGTCTCTCCTGATCCTGCCAACAAAAACCTCATCCCTGTTTGCAGAACTTATAGGCATTGGATAAATATTGTTTTTAGGATCATCTGTCACTTTTATCCCGGGCGAATTATTCAGGATATTTATGATGTCGTTTAATTCAAAATTTCTGGAAAATTCTATATTTACCGATTCTGAATGTCCCCCCAGTACAGGAATACGTACCGCAGTTGCTGTAATATTAATAACCTGATCATTCAGGATTTTCCGGGTTTCGTTTACTAGTTTTACCTCTTCTGTTGTATAACCGTTGTCTGTGAAATTTCCGCAGTGAGGAATACAATTTAAATCAATAGGATTGTGATAAAACATCTTTGGCTTAATACTGTTCCTTTCGCTTTCCATTTGATTAATCGCAGAAACACCGCTGCCGCTTACTGACTGATAAGTTGATAAAACGATCCTGTTTATTAAATATTTTTTATGTAAAGGTGCAAGAACCATAACCAGTTGAATGGTCGAACAATTAGGATTAGCGATTATCCTGTCGTTTTTGTTTATAATTCCTGCATTTATTTCCGGAACAACCAGTTTTATTTCAGGATCCATTCTCCATGCTGAAGAATTGTCGATAACTCTGCCGTATTGTGCAAATGCAGGGGCAAATTTTTTGGAAACCTTTCCCCCGGCAGAAAACAGGACAAGATCCGCTTTGGCAGCCAGTCCATCACTGATATCTGTAACCTCAATTTCGTTGTTACGAAAAGTAATGATTTTTCCTGCAGATCTTTCAGAAGCTGCCGGTATCAATTTATCTACAGGAAATTTTCTTTCCTCCATTAACTTTATCATGGTCTTGCCAACAAGTCCAGTTGCTCCCACAACACATACTTTCATAATAGTTTTATTTTTATATATCGGAATTTACTCACTTCGTTTCCCGAAAATCGGGAAGATCGGGGTTGTCTCAAAAGTCTTTGTGGCTCTTTGTGACTTCTTTGTGTTTCTCTGTGGATAACTCTTAAATGATTATTACACAAAGGTTCACAAAGGAGACACAGAGGACCGCAAAGAGAAGAACCGTATCTATTACCCTCTTTTGAGACAGCCCCTAAGTTCAATGTTTATGTCTTGATAATGGCTAATTTCATTATACTTTGCATTTTTAAGTCGACTGCCAATTGTCAACTACCGATTGCCGACTGTGGACTGCCGACTATTAACTATATTATTTATGAAACCTGAAAATTATGTTTTTTTAATCAATTTGTGAAACAGTGTTCTTAAAAAAAATGCTATCTTTAAATAGTTAACCAACCGAGCCCTAAAAATAAATGATTTTTACCAGAATTCCGGTTTGTCATAGATGGATTCTTTTCAATTTGTTGTTGTTTATTATGCAGATGCCTGTAAATTCACAGGTTTTTTTGAATTTTGAAGACTCATTACTAACCGGTTGGACTCAGAATAAAGATTTTCGATGGGAATTGTCAGGAAATTTTCCTTTGATTGGTAATTTCTCCTTACATCATGCATATGATAACCCGTCGAGCGGAAAAGACAGGATCTCCTATCCCCTGCATAACCTTAAACCCGATTCGGGACTTATAACCTGGAACTTTGTTATCAGGCATGAATATCCTCCATCAAGCGCCAATAACTGGAGCTTTTTCCTGATGTCTGATAAAGATGCAATGGAAATGTATCCCGGTGGTGATTTAAACGGTCTGGTTATGGGTGTAAATTATACTGGCTCGTCTGATCTTGTGAGTATGTGGAAAATTGTTGACGGAGATGCTTCAGTTCTCCTTGAAACAGAATTTAATTACGAGGAAAATGTTGGTACATCAGATATCATCAATTTTGAAGTAACAAGAACTTTATCAGGATTATGGGAGATAAAAGTTGATACTTCAGAAAACTTCAATCATCAAATTTCAATTGGATCAACAATGGATTCATGGTTAATGCCATGCAGGCATTTTGGTATTTATTATGAATATTCATCATCACAGGACAGGAAATTATGGATAGATGATATTTCTATCCGGGGCAGGTTTATAATAGATACTATTTCCCCGGAGATAGATTCAATATTTGTTCACTCATCGCAGTCACTATATATCCGGTTTAATGAGCATATAAATACAGTTTCATCACTTGATACAATAAACTACCTGATTGATCATGGAATCGGATATCCTGAGCACGTTAATCCTGTTTCTTCGAAAGAGGTGATGCTGGAATTCGGGAATCCCTTTACCGAAGAAATAGTATATAATATAAATGTTACCGGAATCGCTGATTTGTCCGGGAATATTATTAAAGATTATTCCAATTCATTTGTCTGGTATTTTGCAAAAGCATTTGATATTGTGATAAATGAAATAATGGCTGATCCTGATCCGTCAATTGAATTACCATCAGTGGAATATGTTGAGTTATATAATGTTTCAGCTTATCCGGTTAATTTGAATAATTGGGTGTTTATTGCCGGTACAAATGGGAAATCACTCTCTGATGTTGCCATAATGCCTGACAGCTATCTTATTTTGTGCTCTGAAGAAAATGCTGAGTATTTAACTCCTTTCGGGAAAGTTATGGGAATTGCAGGTTTTCCTGTTCTTGCAAATACAGGAAAAACTTTAACTCTGAAGAATAAAAAAAATCATATTATCTCAAGCGTTACATATAGTGATAAGTGGTATAAGGATGATTATAAATCGGAAGGGGGGTGGTCTCTGGAGCAGATAGATCCGTCTAATCCATGTGGTGATATAGCTAATTGGAAGGCATCGGTAGATTATAAGGGGGGTACACCCGGGAGAGCAAATTCCGTTATTGGAGAAAATCCGGATTTTACTCCACCGGGAATAAGAAAAGCTGTTATTGAAGAAGATAACCGGTTGATGGTATTCTTTACCGAGTCCTGTGATAGTCTGTCTGCATTGGTATGCGGGAATTATTTTGTAGATCATGGTTTCGGAAATCCTGATTCGGTTCAATTAGTGGCACCTCATTATTCGGAGGCACTTCTTTTTTTCGGTAAACCCTTCATGCCTAAATATATTTATACTTTGGAATTAAGTAGTGGTTTATATGATTGCGCCGGTAATTCCTCTGCTAATAACAATATGATAAGTTTCGGGTTGCCTGAAAATCCGGATAGCCTTGATATAATAATTAATGAAATATTGTTTAATCCGTTATTTGATGGAGTTGATTTTGTTGAGATATATAACAGATCAGAGAAAATTATTGACCTGAAATTGCTTAACCTGGCAACAAGGGATAAGATGACGGATAAGTTAAAATCCATATGTCCGTTTTCGGAAGAACCGGCATTGTTGTTTCCGTCCGGATATCTTGCTGTTACAGTTGATATTCCGAAGCTTCAGGAGCAATATTATTTTGCTGATCCAGGGGCATTATTGCAGATATCTGATATGCCTTCTTTTAGTAACAAAGAAGGGAAAGTTATCCTTACAGACAAGAGGCAGCAGGTATTTGATGAATTTTCATATAATGAGGATATGCACTTCCCACTGTTGAGTTTAGTTGAAGGTGTTTCTTTAGAAAGAATAAATTTTGATAACCCAACTAACCGGGAATCAAACTGGCACTCTGCTGCAGAAAATGCCGGTTTTGGTACACCGGGATATTTAAATTCACAGTATTCTGAGTATAATGAATCTGAAAAAGAAGTATGGCTATTACCTGAAGTGTTTTCGCCGGATAATGACGGGGTAGATGACATTGTTCAGATACATTTTGCTTTTAAAGACCCGGGACATGTTGCATCTGTATATGTATTTGATGCAAAAGGCAGGATTATCAGGCACCTTATCAGAAATGAACTTTTATCTGTTGAGGGATTAGTTTCCTGGGATGGTCTTGATGATATGGACCAAAAAGCACCGGTAGGTATTTATTTGGTTTATGTAGAAATATTTGATCTGAAAGGGAATGTCAGGACCCATAAAAAGACATGTGTATTAGCAGGCAGGTTAAGGTAGGGGTCGAAGAGGAGAAAAGGAGAAGAGGAGAGTAAGAAGTAAATAGTATGTAGTAAGTAGATAAAGAGCAGAGTGTTAAGATCGACTGGGCGACTAGGCGAGGGGGCGAAGAGGAAATGAGGCGAAGAGGTGATGTGGAGAAGTGTCGTAACTCGTAACACGTAACTCTTTGGAAGAATGAAAAGGTGAAGAGGTGATGAGGTAATTTACCGTTTCGACTTGCCAGGCAGAAAGAAGATAAAAACAATAGCTATAAGTCCGGCGAATGCGGATGCTTTGTATGTAAAATTAATTCCAAAAATATCTGACGAGATACCAACCAGCAAAACCATAAGTGAACTCATTGTAAAGCTAATGGTCATAAAAACACCATTCACAAAAGCAAGCCTTTCAGTTTCCAATTCATGAACTATTGCTAAAAAAATGGGTGTTGAAGCGATTAGAAAAACCCCCATTAGGATTAACAAAGGAAGGGTCCAGAATCCCTGGATAAAAGTAAAAATATACATTAGCAAAGGTGAAACAATGGCAATTATTAACAGCGAACTTTTCCTGCCAATCTTATCTGAGATAGGACCTGCGTAAAATGTTCCGAAAGCACCGGCTAGTTGGAGAATCGACAGAGAAACGCCTGAAAACCAGTATTCTCCACCGTTTTCAGTTATATAAACAGGAAGATACAGGGTTAGTGAAGCTTTTATAGCTGCACGGAAAAAGGTAATGCCTCCTATGGCAATAAAAACCGGAAGGAATTTTTTAAAGATTTTCCAGTATTCCGGTTTTATTACTGGTCCCTCGAAACTACTGCTAATATCTACTTTCCTTAACTTAATAAACAGAAATACTGAAGCTGCCAGTCCGAACGGAATAAGTTTATAAGTTCCTTCAAGCCCCCAGAGTGATACAACACCTACAATAACCAATGGTCCGAGAGTTCGTGCAAGTTCACCTCCAAGCATAAAATAACTCATGCCTTTTCCAATCCTGGAACCCGAAAGTTTCTTGATCATTACCGGTGCCGGAACATGGAACAAGGTTGAACTGATACCACTAATAAACAGAAGAATTACAAGGAATATGTATCCCGGAGCAACACCAATAAGACTCATAGCCACCGAGGTTACAGCCGGGGTAAAAATAACCAGATACCTGGCTTTCATGTTTTCAGCCATAATACCAACCAGGAAATTGAACAAAGAAGGAATTCTCTGTACTATTGATAGTAACCCGGCAAGAGTTTTACTGATACCGAATTTGTCAATTAGAATTGGAAGCGCCTGTGCAAGAAAAGATGAAAAAGTGTCGTGCAGAAGATGGGCAGATGAAACTAAAACAACATGGTTTGTTTTGAAATCTTTCTGCTTCGGCATATAAGTGCTTTTATCAATAGAGTACAGATACTATAAAACTTTTATCAGCTCTTTTATTATCAATGTCATCTTCTTTTCAGTATTTCCGGCAACATCCTGAACATATTCATGTGTAGTATATTCAATCTTCCCGGGAACACCAAGATCAGTAATAACAGATACACCGAAACATTTAATTCCCATCTGGTGGGCAACTATTGTTTCCGGTACGGTTGACATACCCACGGCATCGGAACCAATCAACCTGAAATATTTGTATTCAGCTGTTGTTTCAAATGTGGGTCCTGTGGTGGCAGTATATATTCCTTTGTGGATCTTTATGTTTAGGTTACCTGCAATAGCTTCGGCTTTTTTTATAAGTTCCCGTGAATAAGTTTCACTCATATCAGGGAACCTGGAACCAAACTCCGGATAGTGTTTACCTATCAGTGGGTTAGGAAGAAGATTTATATGATCTTCAATAATCATCATATCGCCTGTATTAAAATCGGGATTTACACCGCCACAGGCATTGGATAGAAAAAGATATTTAATTCCAAGAAATTTAAGTACCCGGATCGGATAGGTGATCTTTTCCATTCCCCATCCTTCATAGTAATGAAAACGGCCTTTTAAAGCAACAACCTTTTTGCCGCCAAGTTTCCCAAATATTAGTTTGCCATCATGACCTTCAACAGTAGATACCGGGAAATTTGGGATATCCTGATACCTGATTTCAGCTCCTGTTTCAATTTCTTTTACAAGACCTCCAAGCCCTGTGCCAAGTACAAGCCCCACTTCAGGAGTTATCCCGGTCTGTTTATTTAAGTAAGATATTGTCTCTTTTATTTTCTCTAACATAATACTGAATTAACCTGTTAAATTCATCTTTTTGATTACCCGGAAACTCAACCTTGATGGGAATAAAATATATTATTTTTGCTAAAGAGCCTGCAATGTTACTAAATTTTTGCAAACGAATAGAATCTTTTTCAGTAGTTAGTATGATATTATTTTTGCCTGGTAACTTCTCAAAATCACTTGTGATTTTTATAATATCTTTTTCATTGAATGCATGATGATCGGGGAAGCGGATCTCTGAAATATTATTGAAGTAGTATTGAAGATAATTTTTCAGTGGTTGCGGATTAGCTATTCCGGTTACCAGAAGCAGGTTGTATTTTTCCTTTTTGCAGTAATCACAGGATAATTTTTGTTCATATTTTTTGAATACCGGTGAAAGATCCTCATAGTTGATGATTGTGAAGAAAATACCCTGGGAAGGAAACAAAACCAACTCTTTCTTAAGTTTTTCCTTTTCAACAGGTGTAATGTCTGCAGGACACTTGGTGACTATTATTATATGAGCTCTTTTTCTTTCAATTGACCTTTCTCTTAATCTGCCTGCAGGTAAAATTAAATCATTTTTTAGAGGATGGGAATAGTCAATAAGCAGTATTGACAAACCGGGTTTTACATGCCTGTGTTGAAAAGCATCATCCAGAAGAATTACATCCAGATCATTAAATTTATTAATAAGATTCTTTACCCCATTTACCCTCTTTCGGTCGACAGCTACTTTAATACCGGGATGCTTTTTTTGGATCTGACAGGGTTCGTCACCTACTTCTTTGTATGTTGACCGGTTTGAGACCATCAGGAAATTCTTTGTGTTTCTTTTATATCCCCGGCTCAATAAAGCAACATTGAATTTATCTTTCAGAATACTAATCAGATATTCAATATGGGGTGTTTTTCCTGTACCACCAACAGTGATATTCCCAATCGAGATTATTGGCAGGGGAAATTCCTTTTCCTTCAGGATATTCAGGTCAAACAACAAATTCCGGACACCTGTAATAAACCCATAGATTAAAGTAAAAGGCAACAAAAACAGCCTGGTAAAAGCATGTTTTTTTTCAGGCAAATCATTTTGCATATAGAGAATTAATAGATTTCAATTTCGTAAGGAAGTCTTGTTTGAATACCATCCATGCCCAATAACTGGTTAAGATTATGGTAATACCTGTATGCTTCACCAAGATCAGCCCTGAGCATTCTCATCTTAATATTTCCTGACAATTGGTTCAGGAGTTTTTGATAAGGATCTTCCTGTACAGGGAGTGATGTGATCCTGTAGTTGTCAAGTCCTGCCATTTCAGCTGCAATTTCTACTGCTTTATTAAGACCGCCAAGAATATCAACAAGACCATTTTCCTTTGCGGCGATTCCGCTCCAAACACGGCCCCGTGCAATTTTATCCACTTCTTCAAAACTCATTTTTCTTCCTTCTGCAACATAAGAGACGAAAGTTTTATAAGTTTCTTCAATCCCCGTTCTGAGAAATTGTTTTTCTGCTGCGTTTAAGGGACGGTAAAAAGCCCCGAAATCAGAATGTTTGTTTGTTTTGGCAACATCAATTGTAATTCCCAATTTATCGTTCAGAAATTTTTGAGTGTTGGGAATAGTCCCGAAAACTCCGATTGATCCTGTTATTGTATTGGGTTGGGCAACAATAGTATCAGCTGTTGAAACAATGTAATACCCACCTGAAGCTGCAACATTGCCGAATGATGCTACTACCGGTTTC
>JAUVHQ010000094.1 GCA_030593185.1 Bacteroidota bacterium | reverse complement strand
GATGATATTCTGATCTTAATTGGTCCTGAGGGAGATTTTTCTTCAGAAGAAGTACATCAGGCAACTAAAAACGGATTCTATTCAATACGACTGGGAACAAGCAGGTTACGTACAGAAACAGCCGGTATTGTTGCCTGTCATACTGTCAATCTGATTAACCAGTAACCAGTGTCAAGGCAAAAGGCAAAAGGCAGAAGGCAAAAGGGAAGAGTGAAGAGTTGAGTAGGTAGATGGACTGTCATGAGCTTTACGAAAAGTCATGAAAGATTGCTTCACTTCGTTCGCAAAATCCGTATACTTATTATGCTTTAAAGGTATGTATAATTTGTAACCGATATATGAAACATGAATTCTTCACTCTTCACGATTCTTCAATTTGTCGAAACAATTTCTCGGTCACTTCTTTTCTAACATCAAATTGAAGAAGAAAAAGAAGAGATAAAACGTCACTAAAAGAATGTTCCACCTGCCATTCAAGGTGGTACAAGTCCGTGTCGTTATCTACATTATTACTGAGTAAAGGGATAGGAGTATAACTTTGTTCCATAGGCAGACAATTATTGTTTTGATATACATTAAAACGTTATACCCGAAGATTTAGTATTTAAGGGGTGGAAATCTTTTTTAATAACCTGTCAGCTGGTTACTGGTTACGAATAGAAGGATATGTACAGTACCCTTGAATAGATAAGAGTAAGGAATGAAAAAAAACATGCTTTTATATAGTGAAACAGGATTTTGCGAGAAGCGTAGCTACGCGCTGTCTCCTGAGCAAAGTCGAAGGGAAGCAATCTCCCAAGAACAACATAAACCTCCAAAAAAAGAACTGTCATGAGCTTTACGAAAAGCCAGTGGAAATTGCTTCACTTCGTTCGCAAAATCAGTATTCTTACTATGTCTAAAAGGAAAAACATGACAACCTCAAACCTAAAGTACTCTTAATAATAGGTAAGACTCAATTTTTTCTCTTCAATCATCTTTCGCATATTTATAAGTGCGTATCTCATTCTACCCAGGGCAGTATTGATACTAACATCTGTTTGCTCAGCAATTTCTTTGAAACTAAGATTGCCATAGTGCCTAAGCATAACAACCTCTTTTTGATCACCAGGTAATTCATCAATAAGTTTCCTGACATCTTTGATTATCTGGTCATGTACAATTAATTGTTCAATGTTTTTTGCTGAAAACTTACTTGAGTTAAACAAGTCAGCTTCATAATCCTCGTTATTACAGGTATTTATCTGTTTTTCTTTACGAAAATGGTCAATCACCAGATTATGAGCAATACGTATTACCCAGGAAACAAACTTTCCGTTATCCTTATATTTATGCATTTTAAGTGATTGGATTACTTTAATGAATGTTTCCTGAAACAGATCTTCGGCAAGCTGCTGATTTTTGACCATCAGCAAAATATAGGTATAAACTTTAGTTTTGTAGCGATTAATTAACTCTTCAATACTTGGTTGACTACCATTCATGAACCGTTCTATCAGTTCATAATCAGGTAAATTATGAATCATTATCTTACCTCCTATTTAAATTCAATGGGAGTAGAAATGTTTCTAAGGCAGTCCTCCTGTATTTAGTTTAATCTTAATATTATGCAATTAAAGTAAAAAAAATGTTTAATCAAAAAATATTACTTTTGAAATTTACTAAATAATGTTAAAATATTTGCAGCAACATGAGATTTAATGCCAGTAAAGAGACATCTGACAGCCGGCAGACGGGAAAGAAAACAGAAGTAATTGAGATAAAAGGAGCACGAGTACATAATTTGAAAAATATTGATCTTTCTATCTCGAGAGACAAGTTTATCGTTATCACAGGCTTATCCGGTTCAGGAAAATCATCACTGGCTTTTGACACTCTTTATGCTGAAGGACAGCGCAGGTACGTTGAGAGTTTATCCTCATATGCCAGGCAGTTTCTTGGAAGAATGAGTAAACCCGAGGTTGATTACATTAAAGGGATCCCCCCGGCAGTTGCAATACAACAGAAGATAAACTCTCATAATCCCAGGTCAACTGTAGGAACTACAACAGAGATTTATGATTACCTCAAATTATTGTACGCCAGGATTGGAAAAACCCACTCACCCGGTTCAAACAAAATTGTAAAGCGACACCAGGTTAAAGATGTTGCAGATTTTCTTTTTTCATTTCCTGAAAAAACCAAAGCTTTCATTCTGGCTCCACTTTACATAGATAAGAAATTCGGAATACCGGAATATTTAGAGTACTTAAAAAAGCTTGGACTTACAAGAATAAAAACAGGCAACCAGATAAAAAAGATAGATGAATTAATAAATAAATTAACAGAACCGGGGGAATTAGAGCACGCAAAAATTGTTATTGACCGGATAATAGTAACCAACGATACTGATACTGCAGTGCAGATTGATGATTCGATTCAGACAGCATTCCAGATTGGAAAGGGATACTGTGAAATTGAAGTATTTAGTGGAGACAAAGTTATTGATGAAGTTTTTTCCAATAAGTTTGAAATTGATGGAGTTGAATTTGAAGAACCCACTGTTCATATGTTTAATTTCAACAATCCTGTTGGAGCATGTCCGGTATGCGGGGGGTATGGAAGGATCATCGGTATTGACGAAAACCTTGTCATCCCAAATAAAGCATTATCGGTTTATGAGGATGCTATTGTTTGCTGGAAGGGGGACAAACTAAGAAAGTGGAAAGAACGACTTATTCTAAATGCTGACAAATTCAATTTCCCAATACACAAACCATATTTTGAATTGAGTCCTGATCAGAAGGATTTACTCTGGAATGGAAATCGATACTTTAAAGGGCTAAATACATTTTTTGATTATCTGGAGGAAAAAAAATACAAAATTCAATACAGGGTTTTACTTTCAAGGTACAGGGGCAAAACTATTTGTCATGAGTGCAAAGGGAAACGCCTGAAAAAGGAAGCTTCCTATGTAAAAGTGGGAGGGAAATCAATTCAGTATCTTGTTGACATGCCTGTAGATAAGCTTTATGTTTTTTTCAAAGAGATATAAATTTCCTTACATCAGCAGGAAATTGCCAAAAGACTTTTAATTGAAATTAGTAACCGGTTAGAATTCCTTGTAAATGTGGGGTTAGGTTATCTGACATTAAACAGGTTATCCTCAACCCTTTCAGGGGGCGAATCTCAGCGGATAAATCTCGCAACATCACTGGGAAGTAACCTTGTAGGTTCGTTGTATATCCTTGATGAACCATCAATAGGCTTGCATCCCCGCGACACTTCAAGGCTGATCGATGTTCTCAAACACCTGAAAAAACTCGGAAACACTGTTCTTGTTGTTGAGCATGACGAAGAGATAATCCGGGCAGCTGATGAAATAATTGATATCGGACCAAAAGCAGGAAGATTAGGTGGTGAAGTTGTATTCCATGGAACCAACAAAGCACTTTACAGTAAAAAGAACAGTTTGACAGCCAGATATTTAACCGGAGAAATGCAAATTCCTGTTCCCATGATAAGAAGAAAATGGCATAATTCTATAGAAATTAAGGGTGCGAGAGAAAATAATCTGAGGAATCTTACAATTAAATTTCCTTTAAACAATTTAACAGTCATCACCGGAGTAAGTGGGTCCGGAAAATCTTCGCTCGTGGGATCAGTTTTATATCCCGCTCTTTCACGACATCTTAATGAGTATGGCAAACAACCCGGCGAATTTGATCAGTTAACAATAGATACATCCTCTCTGGGTTCTGTTGAATTTGTAGATCAAAACCCAATAGGAAGGTCCTCCCGCTCAAATCCTGTTACATATCTGAAAGCATATGATGAGATAAGAAAACTATATGCGGTACAACAATTATCAAAATATAATCATTTCAGTCCTTCACATTTCTCGTTCAATGTTGATGGCGGAAGATGTGATGAGTGCCAGGGTGAAGGGATCATCAAGGTTGAAATGCAATTTATGGCTGATGTTGAACTGGTTTGTGAAAGCTGTGGAGGAAAAAGGTTTAAGAAAGAAATACTTGATGTAAGATACAGGGGTAAGAATATCCACAATATCTTAGAACAAACTGTAAACGAAGCTATTGATTTCTTTAGCTCGGGAGAAGATTCCCTGGAAAAGAGAATAGTTGAAAAATTAAGACCTTTATCAGATGTTGGGTTAGGTTATATAAAATTAGGTCAGGCTTCAAGCACTCTAAGCGGAGGTGAAAGTCAACGGGTTAAGCTTGCCTCATATTTAGGCAAAGAGAGAAGTATCAGTCCTTCTGTATTTATTTTTGACGAACCTACTACCGGTTTGCATTTCCATGATATAAGGAAGTTACTTGATTCATTCAATGCCCTTATAGAAAGAGGGCATTCAATTTTAATAATTGAACACAATCTTGAGGTAATAAAATGTGCAGACTGGGTTATTGATCTGGGACCCGGCGGTGGTGAACAGGGGGGTAACCTGATTTTTGAAGGAACTCCTGAGGAGCTTATTAAATGCGACAAATCTTACACCGGAAAATATTTACGACCAAAACTTAGAACATAGATTAATGAATTCTTATGTTGGTTTATATAAAAAAACCACCTTTTTTTCAGAAGGTGGTTTTCTTTTATAATTTCGAATAGTTACTTAACCTTAAAACCAAACATAATTGCTACGCAACCACTTTCCGGTTCTTCGGTTTCATCCCCTGATTTCAATACCTTAACTACTAATTTAAGTTGCTGACTTGAATCAAGTTTAAAGTCCCAAACACTAATATAGTCGTCATTCCGGTTATTGTACAATTCATTTCTATGCGCATCCACAATTTTGAATTCAATATTTGGCAGGCCAACAGATCCACAAATTGCTATCCTGTATTCCTGATCAGAATAAAAAGTTTTATAAAGTTCTGCTTCTTCCCCTTCGGTCAGTATAGCAGCATGATAATTCCCATCATGTATAAACGGGCTAAGTTCAGTTTTACATATTTTTTTCGCAAAACCTTTACACTGTGACTTACCTGATTGAGGAAACGCAAATAATAATGCAATAATAATAAAAACAAACAAACTCCTTTTCATAACATTGAAGATTTTTTAAAGAATATAAGATTCCCGAAGTGACTCAACTTTTGCACTAAGTTCAGCAAAAAGTTCAGGCGTGAAATTATTTTTTGTTTCAGATTCAAGTGTTGTAACTTGAGTTTCTTCATCAAATGATGTTTTTATTTCCGAAGTAGTAACACTGATTTTTTCATAAATAGCTTTCAACTCATTCATATCATCAAGAATAGCAGCCACATCAGGATTACTTTTTTGGTCCTCAAGTAATTTCATCACGATATTAAGTGATAATTTCTGATCTACGATCCTCGTCACCAGTTTATTCCCTTCGAAAGAATCCTTGTCAACAAGTTTAGTAGCAAGATATAATCCCTCGACCCAACCACCAACAAGCATAATTGAAGAAATAGCTTGTCTGTTATTCTCCTGCAAATATGAACTGGAGTTCATGAAAGTTTCAGAAACAATATCCATGATCATCTCCCTGTTGTTCACATTCTCTTCAAGTCTTTCAAGAGTTTCCTCACTAATTGCATCAAGGATCCCAAGTCCGTCTGCCATTTTTTTAGCTGCAGACATATAAGAAATTGAAGTTTGAGTCTGGTCGAAAAGGCTGGCAAAACTTAAATCACAGGTATAAATTCCAAGATTAAGAGCCATACTGCGATTTGTAGTATAATTACCCGCATTATCAATGGAGTTAAGAAGGTCTTCATTATATGCAGCGCCGGCAGACTTAACTAACATAGCCGTCTCAAGAGGTGAAGGCATAGCATAAAAAATCTGCTTTGCCTGATTGATATTATCAAAGAGGGCCTCATCAATTTCTGTCATATCTACATCAAACTCCGGTTCCTTGTCCTCCTTCCCGCCAGACTTACAACCAATGACTAAAGCGCTAATAATAATTAGCATGAATGTCATTGAAAATTTAAATCGATAAAAGTTGTTAGCCATAATTATTTGATTTAAAGGGTTATTTAAACTATTTCATTATACTGAAAGTAAAATTAATATTTTTTTTTTAATTACAAAATCTGATTTGTTTATGATTTTATTGATTCTTTTATTTAAACGTATCGGAATTTTAAAATTGTTTATTGATTTACAACAAGTTATGTGCACGTAATAAAACTTATTTAATAAAAGGCTGAGGCTAAGGACGCCTACGCTAAAGCTTCAGCGACAGCGTGCTGAGTCTACTAACTGCACATATTAATCTTTTGTCCTTCATTTAGACTTATTTTTTTTAAAATTATATTAATTAGCTCATGTTACTGGTTGCTCGTTACTATTTGCTGGTTAATATACTGTGTTTCATTTGTTTATAAAATCATTGTATGTTTAATTCAAAGATTAATAATTTTCCAAACAGACCGAAAACCAGAAATCGGAAACCAGAAACACCAGTAACCAGAAACCAGAAACTGGCAACTTCGGTTCATTATTATGTTTTAATAAAATTTTTATATGTCATTTCAAATAATAATTTCTTAAAATCCTAATACCTTTTATCTTCCTTAGCCTCAGCCTTTGGGAGTACTAAAATTAGTATAAAATATCATTCAAATATTGCTTTATTAATTTGCAAAACATTATTCTTATACCTTTTAATCATCAAGGCTATGAATTATCAATCCACTTCTGAGTTTTGGTTCGAACCATGTAGTTTTCGGTGGCATAATATTACCAGTATCCGCAATTCTGATTAATTGTTTCATAGAAACAGGAAACAAAGCAAAAGCAATTTTCATTTCCCCGGAATCAACCCGTTTTTTCAGCTCTTCTAACCCACGGATTCCACCAACAAAATCAATCCGTTCTGATCTTCTCAGATCTTTGATATCAAGAACCGGATCTAATACCTGTTTTGTAAGTATTGTTACATCCAATGCTCCTACCGGGTCGTTATCATCGTAGAAATCCTCATTCGCAGTAAGTGAGTACCATTTCCCTTCCAGGTACAATGAAAAGTTATGCAGTTTATCTGGTTTATAGATATCTGTTCCTTTTTCTTCAATACTAAATCTCTTTTCAAGTTTCTTAAGGAATTCCCCCGGTGTAAGTCCATTCATATCCCTGACTACTCTGTTGTAATCAATTATTGTAAGCTGGTTATGAGGAAAATGGACAGCCAGAAAAAAGTTATATTCTTCATCACCAATAAAGTTTGGATTATTTTTTCTCTTCTCCACACCCACCCTGGCTGCAGCGGCTGTACGATGGTGGCCATCAGCCACGTAAGTATAAGGGATTTCTTTAAAAAGTAAGACAATTCGTTTAGTCACCTCATCATCTTTTACCACCCAGAAATGGTGACTGATACCATCATCAGCAACAAAATCATATTCAGGAACATTTGAATCAGCATATTCTTTAACCAGGCTATCCAATTCTAAGTGAGCCGGATAAGAAAAGAAAACCGGTTCGATGTTTGCATTATT
>JAUVHQ010000035.1 GCA_030593185.1 Bacteroidota bacterium | reverse complement strand
AGCCACATCTATTCCCCGGCTATCCTCTGAGTCTTTATGAATAATCCGGTAATTTTGCTTTACAAGAGGAGTATTTGTAATCAGATCAGATAATACCTGCCGGTTTTCAATCTCGCACAAACCTATAAGATCAAACCCTTGCCATCCTCCTGCAGCAGCAAAAGTCTTATATATTTTAATAAGCTTCTGCCTGTATCTGTAATAACTCCAGTGCCGGATAGCATCAGGAGTAAATTCATCGTCATCAGTAAGAGAATCGTCCAGCGGATGAAACAAATTTTCAACATTATAGAACAGAATACGCGATATTTCTTCATTAAATTTACTATCATCCTGTGCATACACTAATTGAGTATGGAAAAGAGATAGAATAAAAAGCAAGATAATTTCTATACCTATTCTCATAAGTTGTTTACCGATCATCTAATCTTTCGTATGCACCAATATCCGGACCTGGATCATTTGTTCTGCTATTACCTAAAATATCATTCGGGAAACGTATTCCTATTTCCTGAGAGCCTTTATCTAATGCGAAAGCACATGAATCAAGCTGAAAATTCATACTGTCAACTGCTATAAAACCGGGGGCATTATTAATGAATACATTATTATATCTCATTGGATCAGAAACATCCACTTCAGAGGTATTAACCTTTATCAGACAATGGTCAAAATAATATTGAAAACTACCTCCACTTTTAATTATATCAAAACCAATTTCTGTTTCTATGTCTCCGTAAACAATACAGTTCCCGAAAGTGGCCTTTTCCAGCTCACCCGTAAAAAGAGCCGTATCATTAAGATTATAATAATTGGTAATTAGCACAGTTGGGGTTACCCGGTTAAAGTATTTCCAATTGTTTGAAACAGTGCAGTGATTAAATTCATACTCCCCTCCTGTGGTTAAAACAATTCCATAAAAACCACAATCTGCAATTATGCAATTGGAAGCATCGATTTTTGCGTTAATCGCCGAAATACCGGCAAAATTCATTTGAGTAATAATGGAATTTGAAATAGTTAAGTCCGGTGGTTCTTTCTCAGAATAAAGATTCCCAAGATGCAAACCGGTTGTTCCATTCCTTATCTCAAGATATTCAATAATATTCCCAACACTGCCATTCAGAAAGTATATACCACCCCACTGACCCGGAATTTCAGCATATTCACTTTCAAGTCGGTCTCCCTGAAAAACAACAGGTTCTTCTAAAGTTCCGTGTATCTCAAGGGATCCCATGATATACATGGTCGAGTTTCTATGAAAATGCACTCTTACACCCGGATCTACAGTAAGCTTTTGCATACTATCAATCAACATGCTGTTATAAACCAGGTACGGCTTATCATTTATCCATGTCTGAGTCTGGACAATTTCACCACTTATAAGATGTACATCTTGTCCCCAGGCAACCAGATCAATATCCTGAAAGTTGCCGTTCGTAATAAATACAACCGAATCTTTAACTACCATAGGACTATTCTGGTTTTGAGGATCAACTGTAACTTCAACAAAAACATAAAGACTGTCACCGGCAGGCAGTTCGATATTTTCAAGCTGCAAAGCCTTCAAACCATCAATATTTAATCTGAAGTTTGAGTTTTCTCCACCTGCAAGGTAGATTTCTGATATCTTCAAATCTTTACTGTAAGGGTTTTTTACCAGGAAATATTTTGTTGTTGAGCCAATTGTAGTAAATACAGTGTCAAACATAACAGTATCACAGGAAAAAGTCAAACTTACCGAATCCCCGGTAAAAAATCTTTCTTTTTCACAAGAGAACAATAAAATAACTACTCCCGGAATTATCCATATTTGTTTAATCCACCATTTCATATCCAACAGTTGTTAGGATAACACTATTCAAAATATTTGCCGGAACTGCATATTAAAATAACGTAAAAAAAAGCATTTTCTTTTCTGTTTTGTGCTATCCAAAACAAAAAAATATTAATCATCTGTTAATCAATCATATATTAACTAATAAATATTATTAAGGGTATCCCATTGCCGGAACAGAACGTTAAGGTGGGTGAAAGTTTGAAAAAAATATTTTAAAATATCATCTCCTCTCCGTGGTAGAAATCAAGTATTTTAAGACGCAGCAAATATTCATACTTAGCCTGCAATAAATCAGATTGTGTTTTGGAAAGATTATTCTTGGCAATATTATAATCGATTGAGCTAGCTAGCCCAACCTCAAATTTCTCACTTGTATAATCAAATGCTTCTTCCATCGATTTAACAGCATCATACGATGAATAGTATTTTTCAAGTGCTGAAACTGCATCACTATAAGCTTGCTGTATATTCTTGTACAGGTTTTGTTTTGTTTGTTTTAGATTATATTGTGCATCCAACATATTAACTTTTGCTATGCTAATATCTCTTTGTATCCTCAGTTTATTAAAGATCGGAACAGATAACCCCAGTGTAATTTGCTTATATTGATTATCTTTAAGCTGATCATCCATAGGGTAGTTAATAGAGGGATTAAGAGGATCAGGATCGAGTGGGTTTATTGCATTTTCGTTATATCTTGAGTAATATAATCCGCTTAAATAAAGTTCAGGACTTCTCCTGCCACGGGTAACAGCCAGAGCTTTTTTTTGGCTTTGCAACATATATTCCGCACTTTTTACTTCCGGCATATTTGTAACAGCATAATTAAAAACAGAATCAGTTATGACAACAGCAGGCTGGTTTTCTATTGACAGGTTTTTAGGAGTAACAATACTAAATTCTTCCGGACTTTCCAGATCAAGTAATTGCACAAGTGTGAGTTTTGAGATTCGAAGCTGGTTATTTCTTTGGATAATATTCAATTTTTCACTTGCAGCCTGAGCCTTTATCTCAAGAAGTGTTCCTTTAGAAACATTTCCAACTTTCACAAGTGTTTCAGTTTTATCTACCTGAACCATTGTAACTTCAAATTGATTCTTAGCTACATTTAGTAATTCCTGATCAAGTAAAATCTGAAGATATGCAGTTGCAATATAAATTGAAATATCATTTTTTGCTTTTTCAAGGTCTTCAATGGCACTTTTCAAATTATATTTTTGTTGTTTTATTGAATTAAGGTTTTGTAATCCGTTAAAAACTATTACTTCACTTCTTAGTCCCATGCTACCCTGCTGTTGATTTCTGTTTTCCCATCGATACTCTTCAAGATTTAGTGACCGCCCGGAACTATATATATGCTCAAACCCAACATTCATGTTAGGCAACAACTCAAATCTCGATTGTTTATAATTTTTGTCTGCGATCATGCTTTGAAGTTCCTGTCTTTTTATCTGGATATTATTATCCATTGCATATTGAATACACTCCTTCAGTGTCCATGATCTTACAGAGGTTTGAGCTGATAAATCTGAATATGATAATAATCCAATTATCACAAGTATCATTGATATGCTAAGTCCCTTTAGGCACATAATTAACCTCATTAATTTATGAAATTTTTAATAAGCAAATCCATTCTTTAGAATTTACTTAATTAGTAAATTTTATTAATCCTATTCTCCCTTTTTTCTATATAGAACCTGAATAAAACTATCATTTTCGGCAGGATTAAAGATTTGAATCAGTTCCCATTCATGGCTGTAATCATTTATAGCAGTTTTTAAACGTGTAATCCTGGCCAATGATTTTGAAAGCTCATCTTCTCCAATTGATAATTCATCCTCAATATCCCATGGAAAAGAAACAACCCTGAAGTTATAACTAATTTCTTCTTTACCGATCTTCAGTTTAATTTCAGCGCTTTGCTCCGATCTAAAAGCTGGTATAGGAACACATAATTCTCTCATACTTGTCAGGTATTTATTAATTAAGAAAAATCAAATCAATTCCAGTAATTTTTACAAAAATATCTTATAATGTATGTTTAATATTTTCGGTTACAATATGTCCATCAAACAATTGGATAATTCTATGTGCATATTCAGCATCACTGGGAGAGTGAGTAACCATAACAATGGTTGTCCCTTCCTTGTTCAAATCTGTAAGCAGATTCATCACCTCTTCTCCATTAGCAGAGTCAAGATTACCTGTTGGTTCATCAGCAAGTATAAGTTTGGGATTTGCAACAACAGCACGTGATATTGCTACTCTTTGCTGCTGACCACCTGATAATTGTTGTGGAAAATGTTTCTTCCTATGACTGATCTTCATTTTTTCAAGGACTGCTTCCACCTTTTTCTTCCTTTCTGAAGAAGACACTTTCATATAAAGCAAAGGTAGTTCAACATTCTCAAAAACAGTAAGTTCGTCAATTAGGTTGAAACTCTGGAACACAAAACCCATGTTTCCTTTTCGTAAATTTGTACGATTCCTTTCCGAGAATTTTGACACTTCAACATCATCGAAATAGAGTTCCCCATCGGTTGGGTTATCTAATAATCCCAAAAGATTTAGTAATGTTGATTTACCGCATCCTGAAGGACCCATTATGGCAACAAATTCACCATTAGAAATCTCCATTTGGACTTTATTCAGTGCTGTTGTTTCAACTTCGTCTGTTCTAAATATTTTTGTCAGGTTAACTGTTTTAATCATAATTTTCTGTATTAGTTTATAGATTTAATTTGTATTTATTTTGTATTTATTTAAAAATAAGTTTATCTGCATCACCAAAATTATCATAACCGGAAGTCACAACCTGTTCTCCCGGTTTAAGGCCTGATAGGACTTCATAAAAACGGGGATTCTGGCTTCCCAAAGAAATCTTTCTCTTATAAGCAAAATCTCCTGACTGATCTACAACATAAACCCACTGACCTCCGGTGCTCTGGTAGTATCCTCCACGTGGAATTAACAAAGCAGTTTTAGGTTTTCCAAGTTCAAGTCTGATACGGCTTGTTTGCCCTATTCTTATTGTTTCAGGTATGTTATCGACAAATTCCATATCTGTATAAAACCTCCCGTTTGTAACTTCCGGATATATCTTTGAGATTATTGCATCGAATGAAGTACCTGAGAAATCACAACTACCTGTTAAACCCTTGGTCACTTTTGAGATAAAGTACTCATCAATATCAACTCTGAGCTTATATGAATCAAGAATATTGATTTGACCGATACGCTCACCCCTGCTGATTACCTGGCCCACTTCAAGATCAAGGCTGGCAAGTTCACCAGATACAGGTGCTCTGTAATTCAGACTTTCGAGTCTTTTTTGCACCAATTCAAGATTTGATTCCATCCTATCAAGTGACGTTCTAAGTGCTCCCACCTGGACACCTCTGAAAACTGAATCTTTTTGCAGATTTTCATGCAACAACTCAAGTCGTTTTTTTGAAAGATCATACTGCTCCTCCGAGATTTTAAATTCTTCTTCAGAAATATGTTTGTCTTTGAATAATATCTTATTTCTTTCGAATGCACGTTTTTGCTGAAGCATATTAGTTTGCAGTTCAAGTAACTGGATTTTTGAATTCAGGGTCTGCTGTTCCATCAACAACCTGGCTTGTCTTAACTCGTTAGAGGTCCTTGAAACCAATGCCTCATAATTAGAAATTTCAAGAATAAGACTTGTATTACTAAGTTTCACAATAATTTCATCGCTTTCAACCATATTCCCCTCATCAATAACTATTTCTTCTACTCTACTTCCACCCTCTGTCGCATCCAGATAAATTGTTTTAATTGGCTCCACAACACCTGAAACAGCAATATAGTTTTTAAACAGACCTTCTTTTACCTCTTCAATACTCACTTTATCTATATCAACATTGAGTTTGCTGCTTTTATCACCAAAAATTATGTTATACAGGACCAGAATTCCAATAATACCGAATATTGATATCCAAATTGTTTTTTTGTTAATTCTGTTCTTTTTTTCAATTGGTCTGTCCATTCCATTAAAAATTTTTAAATTTATCTTATAACTGCGCATTTTTCATGCCAAATCATCCATACTGCTAATATCAAGTCTGTTACACATATTTACTATTTACTTAACAGACAAAAAGTGTTCGAATTTGGAACATGTAAAGTACGAAATCGGACAATAATAAAAAATCATTTGCATTCTATCTCAAACATTTTAAAAATAATTTATCTTTATCTTGTAAAATATTTTTAATGGTTACAAATCTAAAAAAAGGTTATATGAGTAACAAAAAAGGAAGAGTATTAGCTATTGACGATAACGAAGACATCTTGTTTGCGTTAAAACTTCTTTTAAAATCTCATGTTGAAGTTATTGATACATTACATGATCCTTCAAGGATTCCTGACTACGTTACAACAGGGAATTACGATATTATTTTACTGGATATGAACTTCACAAAAGATGCAATAAGTGGTCAGGAAGGATTTAGCTGGCTTGCTGAGATCCTTAAAATTGATCCTTCGGCTATTGTTGTTTTCATTACTGCTTATGGAGATGCTGAAAAAGCAGTTAAGGCAATAAAAGCAGGCGCTACAGATTTTGTCTTAAAGCCCTGGCAAAACGAAAAGCTACTTGCAACAGTTTCATCTGCAATAAGATTAAGTAAGTCGCAACGTGAAAACATTGACCTGAAAACAAAACAGAAAGAATTCAGTGCCACACTTGATCAGCCGTTTCATGAGTTTATCGGAAAATCACCTGAGATGCAGGAAGTTTTCTCTACAATCTCCAAAGTTGCTAAAACTGATGCTAACATACTTATCCTTGGCGAAAACGGAACTGGAAAAGAACTTGTAGCAAGGGCTTTACACCGGAATTCTTCAAGGAAAGATGAAATATTTGTTAGTGTTGATCTTGGTTCAATAAGTGAAACTTTATTTGAAAGTGAACTGTTCGGCCATGTAAAAGGAGCATTCACAGATGCTAGAAAAGAAAAAACCGGAAGATTTGAAATTGCAAGCGGCGGAACATTATTTCTTGATGAAATCGGAAATCTTTCCTTACCTCTTCAAACAAAACTTCTAACAGTAATTGAACGTAAAGAGGTTACCCGTGTTGGCGCAAATAATCCCACCCTGATTGATGTTAGATTGATATGTGCTACCAATACTGATATTCACCAGATGCTGGACGATAATTCATTCCGGCAGGATCTTTTATATAGAATAAATACTGTTGAAATTCATCTGCCGCCTTTAAGAGAAAGAACCGGAGATATATCATTATTAACCAATCATTTTATTAAGCTTAATACAAAAAAATATAAGAAGTCAGTTAAAGGAATCAGTTCTGCAGCAATGAAGATATTAAATCAGTATTCCTGGCCCGGGAATGTCAGGGAACTACAACATGCTATTGAAAGAGCAATCATTTTAGGCGATTCAGAGATATTACAACCAGAAAATTTCATTCTTTCTTCCCCAAAAAAAATGAGATCAGAATTTGAAGTTGATACGTTGAACCTGGAAGATGTTGAAAAAGCGATTATTACTAAAGCAATGAAGAAACATGGAGGTAACGTAACTCAAGCTGCTGAAGAACTCGGATTAACTCGCACTTCTCTTTATAGAAGAATGGAAAAACATGGTATTTAAGAATTTCAGAATCAATGCCGGATTAAGAATATTGTTGCTTTTTGTAACAATTTTTCTGTTATTATTCACATTGATGAACAATCATATACTTACTACTGTCTTACTGGGTGTATTTACTGCTTACCAGATTTTTGCACTTTATCAATTTGTTGATAGAACTAACCGGCATCTTGCCAGTTTTCTTGAATCTATTCGTTTTTCAGAGTTTACAAGATCTTTCAATGTTGAAGGAATGGGTTCTTCTTTTGACCAGCTCAACAAAGCTTTTAATGATGTCATTCAAGATTTTCAGGCAATAAGGTCAGAGAAAGAAGAACACTTCCACTATCTTCAAAACGTAGTGCAAAATACTGATGTGAGTATTATTGCGTATTTAAAAGATGGAACTGTTGATATGATCAATAAAGCTGCTAAAAAGCTTTTTCAAATAAGTGATCTGAAGAATGTAAAAAGTCTTGAACATCTTAGTCAGGAACTTGTTCAGACTTTATTAGATCTTAAACCAGGTCATCATTACCTTATTAAAGTCCAGGATGAAGATGATCTGCTGCAACTGGCAATTTTTGGGACTGAAATTAAGTTAAAAAACAAATTCATCACTCTGGTTACAATTAAAAACATACAGAATGTTCTTGAAGACCAAGAAACTGAAGCATGGCAGAAATTGATTCGTGTTCTCACTCATGAAATAATGAATTCTATTACGCCAATTGCTTCTATCTCTTCAACTCTTGATATTATGCTTAAAGATATCAGGGCAAAGGAGGAAGAGGATAAAGATTGTGAAATGGACAAAGATGCTGTTATAGAGCTACATAAAGCTATACAAACAATAAACAAAAGAAGTACAGGACTACTGTATTTTGTTAATACATACAGAAACCTAACAAGAATTCCAAAGCCGAATTTTAAAATAACAAATGTCAAAGATATATTCGAAAATATTATTTATCTGATGGAAGATGAAATCAATAAATCCGGTATTAATATTGAAATCCAGGTTGAGCCCGAGGATCTTCATGTTTCAGCTGATGAAGAATTAATTGAGCAGGTTCTTATAAACCTAGTGAAGAATTCTATTCATGCACTTGAAAAGAAACCTGATGGCAAAATTATTTTAAAATCTTACTTCAATAAAAGAGGTCGACCAACCATGCAGGTTATTGATAACGGGCCGGGAATTTTGCCAGATGTACTTGATAAAGTATTCATCCCATTTTTTACAACTAAACAAAAAGGATCCGGTATTGGTTTAAGTTTATCGAGACAGATTCTCAGATTACATGGTGGAACAATTACCGCTTACTCTAAACCTGATACTGAAACTGTTTTTTCCCTGACTTTTTAGTATCTGCTTGAAATTTTAGTATCTGTTTAACCAGCGGTATCTCCTTGCACTATCTCCAAGTTTAATCGCAATTAAAAACTCATGAGAACCAAAACTGTATTTTCTTATATTTGAAAGAGAATAATCGAAGGCATACCCAAAATAATATTGGCTAACTTTAACACCAGCCATAACAACCATAGCATCATTTGTACGATAAGACAATCCAGCCCAATAATCATTCCTGTAGAAAACCCTGGCATTCAGGTCAATCTGAAAACTACGAAACATATCAGATGATTTCATAAGAATTGAAGGTTGAATAACAATCTCCGGTGTAACATCAAATTTGTATCCTCCCATGATAAAATAGTGCCTGAGTAACCGATAGTTAGTGTATGATTGATTACCAAGCTTCAATGCTGATCTTAACAGTTGTGTAGCAGATATTCCAACAAATAGTTCGGGTGTATGAAAACTCACCCCAAAATTTGCATCAGGAATAAATATTATCTTATCATATTCCATTAAATATGGATCGTCCTGGTCAAACAGAACAATTTCGTCTTCATCAATTGAGAACTGAAAAGCATTAGCTGATATTCCAAATGAAAGTTGTTTATCATCCATTGGAATATGATAAGCGTATGTTAATTGAAAACCGGTTCTGTCAATTATGCCATTCTTATCATTGAAAACATAACCACCAAGTCCAACACGTCCTTCACGTGAAGGGCGGGTAATTTTCCTACGCACCGAGGTTGATTTAGAAATATAACTGGTCTTCAGCAACCTGGTTTGGACACTTATGGCATGTGTTCTTGGAGCACTGCTGATCCCTAGCCATTGTTCCCTGGCAGTCAGGTTAATTGAAGTATAGCCGTCATTCCCGGCTAATGAAGGATTCAACAGAAATCCATTCATCATGTACTGACTATAAATTGGCAACTGTTGACCAAAAGTACTGATCGAATGGGAAAAAAGTACAAAGAATCCAATATATAATATAAGCCTTTTTCTCATAAATGCCTCAATATTACAAAATTTTCCGCTATCTGACAATCGTTACACTTCCAACAATTGGTTTTGAACCATTTCCAAGGTCAATAATATAATGATATGAATCCATCGGAAGCTCTTTCCCTTTGAATGTACCATCCCATGGATCCTGATTACCATCATCAGACCTGTATACTAATTTACTCCAACGTGTATAAATTTCAATTGTTGCATTTGAATATAATTGAATATTCTCAATTCTCCATACATCATTTTTACCATCTCCATTTGGAGTTATGATAGTTGGTATCTCAGTTACACAATTCTCACCAAAAATACCAACAGTAGCTGAATCTGTCTTTATACACAGGTTTGCATCCGTGATTTCAACTGTATATGTTCCGTCAGTTATATTAGTTAAATCTTTTGTTGTTGCAGAATTCGACCATAATACTATGTATGGTGCTGTACCTCCACTAATATTCAGCACGATAGCTCCATCAGGAACTCCCGGACAGCTTGCATTCGTAGTTTCAGTTTCAGTTGTAATTGGAAGAGGTTCAGCAATTGTCATAATTTCAACCCAACTACACCCTAACGCATCTGTAATAGTAACAGAATAATCTATGGGAGATAAACTATCGACAATCTGTCCTGTTTGTCCATCAGACCACAAGTAATTATAAGGTTGAATTCCTCCGCTGACGCTAACTGCTACCCGTCCGTTATTCTCTCCATAACATGTAACATCTGTTACCGATACTGAAACAATCCAGGCTGCCGGTTCATAAATAGTAAAGGTACTGTCTAAAGTACAGCTATTTGCATCTGTTACTGTAATTGTATAGTCCCCCGCAGTCAGACCGGTCAAATCTTCAGAAGCTGGACCATGACTCCAGCTATATGTATATTGCCCTGCACCACCACTTGCGGTAATGTTTATTGCTCCATCATTTCTGTTGTTACATGTCACATCAGTATTTACATGGTTAATTACTAATGCTGGTGGTTCAGATATTGTAATTGCGCTATCTATGGTACAACCATTAGCATCTGTAACTACAACAGTATATGTACCTTCAGTTAAATTAATAGCATCTTCTGCAGTTGGTCCGTGACTCCATGCATAAGAATAATTTGTTGTACCGCCGGTAACGGAAATATCTATTGTGCCGTCACTTTCTCCATGACAGGTCACATTTGTTTCTGTAGAACTAATAACAAGATTTGCAGGTTCAGTAACTGAAATTGTGGAAGTAGCTGTACAACCATTATTATCAATGACGTTTACTGTCACTTCACCAACACCACCATTTGTGAAACTTATATCTGTCGCCGTAGATGTACCAATACTCGCACCTGCTGTGTTTACATCCACAGTAAACAGATAAGAAGCAGTGCCACCACTGGCTGTAAAGGTTCCTGATGCTGTAGAATCACCATAACACAACAATGTAATATCTGAAGTCGGAGTAATTGTTAATGCAGGTGGAACAGAAATGGTTATTTCACTACTAACTGCACTACATCCGGTAATGGTATCAAGTACTTCAACAGTGACAGTCTCTCCGTTATTCAGGGAATTAGTAATATAGGTATTTATTACTCCAGGATATTGAACACTTATTCCGTCAATAAAGAATTCATAAATATCTCCACCTCCAGCAGTGAAAGTTACAGTTTCACCGACACATATAATATCATTTGGATCACTACTTGTTAAGGTTGCTACAGGAACTGGATTTACAACTACAGCAAAAGTGCCTGGTATTGCACTGTTACCATTTGCATTTACATCAACCACTGTTATATCACCGCTTACAGCAGATAAGCTATAATCAACTGTAATCAGTGTATCATCAGTAACACCAACAATTGAAGCACCTGTAGGTACTGTCCATGAATATGATGTTGCCCTGTCTACGGAATCAATTGCATAGGTAACTCCTGTTTGTCCGGCACATACAGTATCGTCGCTGGCTGTTATAGGTCCGGGATTTTCCGGTAACGATATTACGGTTACACTAAAGCTACACTGTGCTGTATTAGTCGAATTATCAGTAACAGTCCATGTTATACTCGTACCGTCATTAATTTGCTCCCCATCTAAGGTTGCTCCACCATTAATATTATTTATTACGCTTGCAACCCCACAATTATCTGATGTTGAAACAGGGTCAAACTCAGTTCCTGAAACAGTATAATAGGTCATGCCTGCATCTGCATTGCGTGTCTGATCAGTTATACAGGTGATCGTCGGATCAATATTATCTATTACGGTTACTGTTTGTGTACAGTTCGCTGTATTGCCGGAGCCATCTGTTACAGTCCAGGTTACTGTTGTATTACCCAGGGTATAAGGCTCTGTGGCATTATTGATAACACTTGCAACACTGCAGTTATCTGATGTTGTCGGGCTGCCTAAGGCTACGCCTGTTGCTGTACAGGTTCCTGCATTTACATTAACTGTTACATCTGCAGGACAGGTGATCGTCGGATCTTCATTATCGTTCACAGTAACTGTAAAACTACAGGTGGCAGGTCCATTACCCGCTGCATCACTATATTCGTAAGTAACAGTGGTAATTCCTACAGGAAAAGCAGATCCGCTGGCAAGCCCTGAAGTACGTGTGCCGGATAATCCGCTGCCATCACAATTGTCTGCAAAAGCCGGTTCTGCATAAGTAACTACTGCACTACAGTTGCCTAAATCATTATTGACTGTAATATTTGAAGGACAGCTCTCAACTGTCGGATCTTCATTATCGTTCACAGTAACTGTAAAACTACAGGTGGCAGGTCCATGACCCGCTGCATCACTATATTCGT
>JAUVHQ010000406.1 GCA_030593185.1 Bacteroidota bacterium | reverse complement strand
GGGGACAAATTTATACTGATTGTGTTGAATATCCCGGAATATTGTCGCGGCAAGGAGTTATTGATACCAGTGAAGATGATTATTTTTTTGCTGAATATGAATATGAACCTGTTGATTCTGTTGAAACTATTTTCGGAACATTTTTCCTGCACCGTATTGACAGCAGGTAACTAATCAGTCGGCAGTCCACAGTCCACAGTCGGCAATTGGCGATCGACAAAAATGCAAAGTATAATGAGATTAGCCATTTTTGGTATTCCAAACTTTTTATGCTGTGCGCAGTTGAAGCGAAGACACTGAATAGTTACAATAGCAGGATACGACATTATAGTGTTTTCTTCACTTCAAATTCAGTAAAAGCTTCAATAGTATCACCTACTTTGATATCATTAAAGTTAGTTACATTAAGTCCGCATTCCAGACCAGTAACTACCTCTTTCACATCATCTTTGAATCGTTTCAGTGATCCAAGTTCCCCGGAATACACAACAATGCCATCCCTTATTACCCTGACTTTCGAGTCACGAACGATTTTTCCTTCCTTCACCATACACCCTGCAATTGTTCCTGTTTTAGTGATTTTGAATGTTTCGAGGATCTCAAGAGTAGCAACAATCTTTTCTTTTATTTCCGGAGAGAGCATGCCTTCCATAGCTGATTTTAATTCCTCAATAGCATCATAGATTATGGAATACAGTCTGATCTCAATCTCCTCTTTTTCAGCCAACTTTCTTGCTGCCATAGATGGGCGAACCTGGAATCCGATAATTAAGGCATTTGAAGCTGCGGCAAGCAGAATATCTGATTCTGATATTTGTCCAACCGCTTTATGGATAATATTTACATGTATCTCATCAGTAGATAGCTTTATCAGGGAGTCACTTAGAGCTTCAACAGAGCCGTCTACATCTCCCTTGATAATAATGTTTAGCTCCTGGAAGTTACCGATAGCAATTCGCCGTCCTATTTCATCCAGGGTGATATGTTTTTGAGTACGGATACCTTGTTCACGTTGTAGCTGACCTCTTCGGGTTGCAATATCCCTGGCTTCGCGATTATTGTTCATTATATTGAAAGTATCTCCGGCTTGCGGAGCCCCGTTCAAACCAAGAACAAGAGCAGGAGTAGCCGGATCGGCTTTCTCAATATTTATATCTCTTTCGTTAAACATTGCTTTAATATGACCAAAGTAACTCCCTGCAAGCATTATATCGCCAATATTCAGAATCCCGCCTTCTACCAGTATAGTTGCAACATAGCCCCTTCCCTTATCAAGTGATGATTCTATAATGGTTCCATTTGCTTTTCTGTCAGGGTTTGCTTTTAGCTCAAGCATTTCTGCTTCAAGCAGAACTTTTTCCAGAAGTTCATTAATATTAATTCCATTTTTAGCTGAAATGTCCTGCGATTGATATTTCCCTCCCCAATCTTCAACAAGGAAATTCATATTTGCCAACTCTTCTTTTACTTTTTCAGCATTTGCTGTTGGTTTGTCAATTTTGTTTATTGCAAAAACCATTGGTACGCCAGCAGCATGTGCATGATTAATAGCTTCAACTGTTTGAGGTTTAACACCATCATCGGCAGCTACAACGATAATAGCAATATCAGTAATTTGAGCACCTCTGGCACGCATTGCGGTAAAAGCTTCATGCCCGGGGGTATCAAGG
>JAUVHQ010000394.1 GCA_030593185.1 Bacteroidota bacterium | reverse complement strand
TTTTAATATTGAAGTTCTGGAAAAGAATGGATTAGATGCATATCCAATTGCAATGAGAATTGAAACACAGAAATATACACCGGAAGTTACTGTAGTTGAGGCAATAATAGATACTGTTGAGGTAATGGAAGAAGTTGTTCCGGAAACAGCTTTCAGGGGAGTTGGCGACCCGTTGAAAGGACTTAATGTTTCGAAAGAAAGATCGGAAATGAGAATTGGCGATTATTTTGCCCTGATCATTGGCATTGATGATTATAGTGGAGCATGGACACCGCTTCGTAATGCAGTAGGTGATGCAAAAGCCATCAAGGAAATGTTGGAATCGAAATATAAATTTGATCACTTCCGCACACTCTATAACAGGCTTGCAACACGTGAAAATATAATAAGGGAACTCGAATGGTTAGTTCGTAATGTTAAAGAAGAGGATAATGTGTTTATTTATTATTCGGGACATGGGGAGTTTAAGAAAGAATATAACAAAGGATATTGGGTTCCGGCAGATGCTACTGAAGAATCAACATTTCAATATGTTTCGAACAATGACCTGCAAACATTCCTTTCATCAATAAAGTCAAAGCACACCCTCCTGATTTCTGATGCCT
Organism: Bacteroidota bacterium; assembly: GCA_030593185.1. Lineage (GTDB taxonomy): Bacteria > Bacteroidota > Bacteroidia > Bacteroidales > VadinHA17 > JADFUQ01. Next base: position 1,260 of record JAUVHQ010000394.1, on the reverse strand, counting down.
GTTTCAGCGGGGATATCTTCAGGGGGAAAACAATTTCAATTCCTTTCCAGGATACTGAAAGATATTACCGTGATGTACATGCCAAACTATCGCGTCAGGCAATTACCTCGGGAGGCATTGAACCGGTTATGGATGGTGGAAGAGATGGACATTCGGTTTTTGCCTATTATCTTCTTAAAAGCCTGAGAAACAACAATAAACGATTTTTTGACGCTTTTTCCCTGTATACTGATATACGTATCCCGGTAGTCAATAATTCAATTCAATCACCAATTCTTCAACCCATTAAAAATACAGGTGACGAAGGAGGACAGTTTTTATTTATCAGAAAAGATTTTTAGTATAGCAAACGGAGACGAATAAAAAATCTCAAAACTGCAGAGTTTCGAGATTTTTTTTCTATATTTCATTTTAATTCTAATAAAATGAAAAGAGCATTATTGATTTTAATATCCGTTGTATTTATTTCTGTCCTTGAAGTTTCATCCCAGGTAAATAATTTCAAGTACTATTCAATTGAAGATGGAATGCCCGTTTCTACTGTGTTAACAATGATACAGGATTCAAGGGGTTATCTATGGCTTGGTACTCAGGGGGGAGGAGTAAGCCGGTTTGACGGTTACAATTTTTCTAATTTTAATAATGAAAAAGGTCTTACAAATAATACGGTGAGAACTATTCTGGAGGATAGCAAAGGGAATTTATGGTTTGGAACATACGATGGAATTAGTTTTTATGATGGGCATTTATTTCGTACAATCAACAAAGATGATGGTTTATCCGGAACCCTGGTTGTGAAGATTTATGAAGATAAGCAAAACAATATCTGGGCAGGCACGGACGAATGTTTAAATAAGATTGAATTCATAAATAATTATGATTCGGTTAATATTAAAACTTATTCATATTTAGATGGTTTAAGTTACAATTTAATATTTGATATTTATGAAGACAAGTATGAACGATTATGGTTGGCATTTCATGGTGGAGGTATAAATATTCTAACTTTTTCAGACAGTTCAGGATTACAGGTAGATAAATTATTTCGAGGAATCATCCCGAGTGATATTATCTTATGCATAGAAGAAGACAGCGAAGGAAATCTTTGGTTTGGTACCCGTGATGAAGGAGTTTTTAAAATTGAAGATTTTACCGATTCAAGTCTGGGAAAAATAAAAACTTTTAATAAAAATAACGAATTCCCCGATAACACTGTCTGGGATATTCTCTCAGATAACGATGGAAATATTTGGTTTGGTA
>JAUVHQ010000290.1 GCA_030593185.1 Bacteroidota bacterium | reverse complement strand
TTTTGTGCAAATAAAATTAAACTCTATTAGATATGAAAAAAGTTAAAAACTTAATATTAACAACAGTTATATTAACACTGTTGGGCTCCTGTGTTGATGACTACAAGGATGCCAACCCGCCAAGACCCTTAGACGGGCCTTATTTTACACTGAGTGCGGGCGGAGATGTATTGGAAACCGCTGAAAATGGTAATTTCATTGGTGCTGATCAGACCATTGTTTTTACCCTTGATGTAATTAATTGCCAGGGAGGCATTGATTCGGTGGGTGTTACGGTTAATGAAGAAGATCTCGGTACTGCTTTAGTCGATGCTGCTTCTCTAAGTGCAGCAAGTGGCAATATCCAGGGTGAAGTTACGGTTAGCTACACAACCGTATCACAAGTTCTGGAAGAAACCGATCTTGAAATTGATATAACTCTGTACGATGGGCAAGAGGAAATAGACTGGTTTGGCCAAGATATAGAATACAGAAAATCAGCAACCGAATCTTACTCTGTTACTTTGGTCGTTTGTACATCTACAGGTCTTGCTGGTGATTACACTTCTGTTGCTGATGGTAATTTTGGTGACGGAGCCGGAGGAGCTGGTACAGCTTATACTAATCTGCAGGCAGATATATCAATAACTGAGATACGGCCCGGTTTATATCTTATCGATGATATGACTTTCGGTCTTTACCCTCAGCTGTATGGCGATGCATTAGTCCCCGGTCGTGTTGATTTGTGTGACGTTGACATCAGTGACAAGGGAGATACGGATCATTATGGTGACCCATTTACCATTTCAGGAACATTGAATGGTGATGGCACCGTGAACCTGACCTGGCAAAATACTTATGGCGACAGAGGCACGGTTGTGCTGACTCCAATGTAAACCTGATAAAGACTTATTCTTAAATCCCCACTATTATTAAATGGTGGGGATTTTTTTGTCAAATGGAGTATCTTCATTAGCATCAGTAACAAGTAATTTGACAGATGAAGGAAAAGTAAAAAACTGATTACTGAATTTTCTACAAAAGGAATTCCAAAACTTTGTACATTTGAGAAATAAACAGGATTAAATTATGGCAATTTATGATAGCTGATTAAGCTTTATAATCATATCAATATTACCAATGGTACCGGTTATTACTGAAAAAGAGATTAAGAACAGATACAGGGGGCTTCTCAGGTCATTCCACGTAACTCCTTCCAGGAATGAGTTGAAACAGGTTAGAAAGGCATACCAGCTTGTTACTGATGAATGTAATAACCTGGTAACCTCTGCCGGTGAGCCGTTAATATACCATGTTACATCAGTAGCGAAAATAGTAGCCGGGGAGATGGGACTTGGCTATATGTCGGTAATCGGGGCATTACTCAAAGATATCATAACCATATCGAAGATCACTGAAAAGGACCTTATAAATAATTTTGATTTTCAGATATCCGATATTATTAAAGGGTTAGGAAAGATCTCTGATCTGGATACTAAAAAAACCTCGTATCAGCCCGATCATTTCAGGAAGCTGGTTGTTAACCTTGCAGATGATATCAGGGTAATTCTTATTAAACTGGCTGAAAAGCTTGAAGTAATGCGAAAACTTGATGCCATGGATAATGAATCCTGGATTCGCATATCTTCTGAGACATATTATTTGTATGCTCCATTGGCTCACAGATTGGGTTTATATAATATCAAATCCGAAATGGAAGATACGGCACTTAAATATCTTGAGCCGGATATTTATAATTCTATTGCTGAAAAGGTCAGGGAGACTACTTCAAAAAGAAACAGATTTACCCGTGAGTTTATCAGACCATTAAAAGAGAAACTATCCGAACAAAGTTTTAATTATGAAGTTAAAAGCCGGTTAAAAAGTATACATTCCATCTGGCAAAAGATGAAAAAGCAGAAAGTAAATTTTGAAGAGGTGTATGACATTTTTGCCATTCGTATAATATTGGAAACCAGGGAAGAAAAGGAAAAAAAAGATTGCTGGCAAGCATATTCTATTGTTACAGATATTTACCAGCCAAATCCGCAAAGATTAAGGGATTGGATATCAATTCCCAAATCAAATGGTTATGAATCCTTGCACACAACTGTTGTAAGTCCTAAAGGCAGATGGGTTGAAGTTCAGATACGTACTTCACGGATGAATGAGATTGCTGAGAAAGGTCATGCAACTCACTGGCAATATAAAGGCGGCAAAGGAAATGGCGGACTGGATTCATGGTTGACAAGGATGCGTGAGATCCTTGATTCCCAGGAATCAACATCCCTTGATTTTTATGAGCAGATCAAATCCGGTTTATATTCAGATGAAATATATATTTTCACCCCTAACGGGGATCTGAAGCAACTACCTGCCGGTGCAACAGTTCTTGATTTTGCTTTTGAGATACATTCTGAGGTAGGAGCTGCCTGTGTTGCAGGTAACGTGAACGGAAAAAATGTACCTATCCGGTATGTTCTGCAAAATGGGGACAGGGTTGCTATCCTTACCGCAAAGAACCAGAAACCTAAAACAGACTGGTTAAATTTTGTGATAACCTCAAAGGCAAAAACAAAGATTAAACAAACTCTGAATGAAGAAAAACTAAAAGCTGCTGAAGCCGGGAAAGAAAAACTGATACGCCGGCTAAAGAACTGGAAAATTGGCTATTCCGACCAGGTTGTAATAAAGCTTCTTTCTAATTATAAATTAAAGCTTGCGCAGGATCTGTATTGGCTGATTCAAACTGAAAAGATTGATCTTAGTGAGATAAAGGAAGTTCTTTCCAAACCGGAAACAAATCTATTGGCTCCGAAGGAAATTGTAAAAGATGAACCCAGGAAGGGATCACCGGTAGTCGAATCTTTCGATGATTTCCTTGTTATTGAAGACAAGGTGAAAGACCTGGTTTATAGACTTGCTAAATGCTGTATGCCTGCATTTGGTGATAAAGTATTCGGATTTGTTACTATTACCGAAGGAATAAAAATTCACCGGATAAACTGTCCAAACGCACCATATCTATATTCAAACTTCGGATACAGGGTTGTTAAGGTAAGATGGACAAAACCTGCAGGTTCTGAGTCGTTTCTGGCCAACATACGAATATCAGGGGTGGACGAAATGGGTATGATCAATAGAATAACAAATGTTATCTCAAATTATATGCGGGTAAATATGAGATCAATATCCGTTGAATCAAAAGAAAGTTTGTTTGAAGGTAACCTGAAAGTTCTGGTAGCTGGTAATAAAATATTAGAAGGACTTGTCAGGAAACTGGAAAAGATTAATGGTGTTACTAAAGTTAGTT
>JAUVHQ010000374.1 GCA_030593185.1 Bacteroidota bacterium | reverse complement strand
TGAGGAATTTAGTGAGCTTACAGGAAAAGATAATAAGGTAAAGGAGTTCCTTGAAGCTGAAAAGAGCATGACCAGGTTTTTGGAGGATTCCTTTAAATTGGTTGACCGATCGGTTGAAAATTACCTGGCGAGAGGATTTACACATCTTATGATCAGTTTTGGATGTACAGGTGGCAGGCATCGTTCAGTATATGCGGCTGAGAAATTGATGCGGTATTTAAAAGAGAAATACAACGTGCGGATTATGCTCAGACATAGGGAGCAGGAGTTTCTGTTTGATTGAAACCCATTGGAAGGATGAAGTAGGTAGTATGAAGAAGTCATACGATAGTCATTAGGGAAAAATTTTGATTCATGGTGATGCTTTGTCCCGAAGGACGCAGTTTTAACCGGATTTTACAGGGTAAAAAAGGATTTTGCGAGGAGCGAAGCGACGACGCAATCTCCCAAAAACAACCAGAATACTAAATAACCAGACTGTCATAAGCTTTGCGAAAAGCCGGGAGAGATTGCTTCACTTCGTTCGCAAAATCCCGTTCACTTATTATGCTTAAAATGATAACTTTGAACATTGAACTTTGACCCTTGAACATTGAACTTTTTTGAAGAATAATGTGAGGAAAAAATACGAATAGTTAAACACGAAAACGTTACATTGGAATAACCGGAAACTATGAAAGCAATCATTTTCGCGGCGGGGCTGGGAACCCGTTTAAAGGATATTACTGATGATAAACCTAAAGCTCTTGTTGAGGTTAATGGTGTTCCTTTGCTTGAGATTGCTATAAGGAAGCTGAAATATTATGGTTTTAAAGACATAATAGTAAATATTCACCATCATTCAGAGCAGATTGAGACATTTATTAATGATCTGAGATATGATGATTTGAGGGTTACTGTATCTGATGAGAGCTTTAAGCTTCTGGGAACCGGTGGCGGAATAAAAAAAGCAGCCGGCTTTTTCAGTGGAGAGGAAGCTTTTCTTGCATATAATGTTGATGTGATCACCGACCTTGATATTGGTAAACTATACAGGCAGCATTATATCTCCGGTGCACTGGCAACTCTTGCAGTCAGGAAAAGGGATACATCGCGGTATTTACTTGTGGATGATCAAAATATCCTGTGTGGTTGGTGTAATGTTAAGACAGGGGAACGAATTATCTCAAGGGATAAACCTGAAGAATTAACCTCAGTGGCTTTTTCAGGTATTCAGATTATCAGCACACAACTTCCGGATCTTATAACTGAAGATGGATATTGCAATATAATTGATGTTTACCTGAGACTTGCCTCTGATCATGATATCCTTACAATTGAACACGACAGTGGATTTTGGTTTGATGTTGGAAAACCGGAACAGGTTAAGGAAGTTTCAATATTTCTTGAGAAAAATAAAGATGCACTACCACCTGAATTATTTGGTTCATAATAGTTAACACTGATTTAAGAAGATTGAGTATGATGGATTACAAGGCGATGGTTATTATGGATCTGGATGGTACAATTCTTCCGCGTAAGGGGAAGATCGATGAGCGGGATCTTAAGGTAATTGATATGCTGGAGAAGGCGAAAGTATGCAGGGTGATAGCAACAGGCAGATCGGTTTTTTCTTTTAGAAGAGCTCTTGGTAATGATTTTCCCATTGATTACCTTATCTTTTCAAGCGGAGCCGGTGTTATAAACTGGAAAACAAAAGAGCTGATATATAACCGGAGGCTTCAATCAGATGAAACACAAATGATTGTAAAGAAATTGTGGTCAGAAAAACTTTCTTTTGCTGTGCATGAACCTATTCCGGACAACCATAAATATTTATATGCTGATATTGATAATACAACCCCTGATTTTTATTACAGGAATGAGCTTTATTCAGAGTATGCAAGACCGTTAGAAAACCCCGATGTAAAATTTGGTGAAGCATGCCAGTTTCTGATAATATCTAAAAACAATTCCGGCGTTCATGAAAAGGTAAAGAAAATGTTTCCCGGTTATCATGTGGAAAGGACCACTTCACCGTTGGATGGCAAGTCTATATGGACCGAGATCTTTCCGCGAGGGATATCGAAAGGATCAGGTTCCTGGTTCCTTGCAAATAAACTTAATATTCCTCTGTCTAATATCATGGCTTTGGGTAATGATTATAATGATATTACATTGCTTGACCGGGTTGAAAACAGTTTTATTGTATCCAATTCTCCGGATGAGCTGTGTGAGAAGTACGAGGTTGTTGGGGATGATG
>JAUVHQ010000300.1 GCA_030593185.1 Bacteroidota bacterium | reverse complement strand
GCGAATTAATGCAGCAGTACGCCAATATGATATGTCCTATTCCGAATTCATAGGAAAGATCAACAAAAAAGGAATTTTACTTAGCCGTAAAGTACTTGCTGATCTGGCAATGAATCATCCAAAAGCTTTTGAAGCAGTTGTGAATAAAGTGAAAAATGTTAAATAGCCAATTTTTTACATATTTTCAATCTAATGGGAAGTCAGTAAGACCTCCCTTTTTTTATCTTTATATAATATAGTTAATAGTCGGCAGTCAACAGTCCACAAAATGGAACACAGATGACACGGATACGACAGATAATCACGGATAAAGGATAAGATATCAGTGTAAATTTGTTAAATTCGTGTTATCTGTGTTCTATTAAATAATAAATGGAATCTTGAGTTAATTACATGATTCAAAATCCCAAAAAGTAAAAATAGCCCAGTCTTCAAATTGCCGACTGCCGACTGAAGATTGCCGACTTAAGAATGCGAAGTATAATGAAATTTGACACTATCAAGCTATAAACATTAATATTCTAATACACTAATAAAGCCACTGATCATGCATATAGGAATAATCGGATATGGGAAAATGGGACGGGAAATTGAAAAATCCGCTCAAAAAATGGGACACTCAATAGGATTTATTATCGATGAGCATAACACAGAAGAACTTAATGACGATAATCTGCAGAAGATAGATGTAGCTTTCGAATTTACCAGCCCTGTCGCTGCATTTGAAAATATCAGGAAGTGTCTGAAAGCAAAAACGCCTGTGGTATCAGGTACTACAGGTTGGTTGGCTAAATATAATAAAGTAGTTGAACTTTGCAGGAAAATAAACGGATCTTTTCTGTACTCTTCAAATTTCAGTATTGGTGTCAATATTTTATTTCATCTCAATGCTACCCTGGCAAAGAACATGAATAATTTCGAGCAATATGATGTTGAAATAAACGAGATACACCATACTACAAAACTTGATTCACCAAGTGGCACAGCAATTACCCTGGCTGATAGTATAATCAAAAACATGAAGAGAAAAATGGAGTGGAAAAATGAACAAACTGCAAACAAACAAACACTCAGCATACTCTCTGAAAGAAAAGATACTGTGCCGGGCACTCATATTATAAAATATAATTCAAATGTCGATTGTATTGAACTTAAACATGAGGCAAAAAGCCGGGCAGGATTTGCTCATGGAGCAATAATTGCAGCAGAGTTTATAAAAAATAAGAAAGGGATTTATAAAATGAAAGATGTTCTGGGTATTTAATCATCCCGCCAAATAGAGTTTGTCCATAAACTAAAAATGCTTACTTAAGTATGAAAAATTCCTCATTACCTCATTACCTCATTTCTTCCTCTTCCCTTTTGCCTTCTGCCTTTTGCCTTTTGCCTTTCTTTTCCTCATTACTTCATTACTTCATTATGAATTCTTCATGTTAAATATTACATTTGCCTGATAAAAACTAAAACATATGAATATTCTGAGAAACAAATATTTCAAATTTGGCATTGCTGCAATATTATACCTCCTTTTTGTAATTTGGATTAGAAATTATTGGCTGCTATTTGGTCTGGCAGTAGTATTCGATATTTATGTTACCAAAAAAGTAAACTGGACTTTCTGGAAAAAAAGAATTGAAAAAAACAGTGCTTTTATTGAGTGGCTTGATGCTCTGATATTTGCAGTAATTGCTGTAACTTTAATTAACATCTTCTTCTTCCAAAACTTCAGGATACCTACCGGGTCAATGGAAAAATCACTTCTGATTGGCGATCATCTTTTCGTAAGCAAACTGAGTTATGGTCCACGAATACCCAACACCCCCCTATCCTTCCCATTCACCCAGCATACGCTTCCAATATTAAGAACTAAATCATACCTTGAATGGATTCACTGGCCATATAAACGTCTTGCAGGTTTCCATGAAATAAAGAACAATGATATTGTTGTATTCAATTTTCCTGCGGGCGATACGGTGGTATTTGAAAACCAGGTACAAAGCTATTATTCCATAGTAAGGTCACAAGCATCAAGTTTGCAGGAAATTGAAAAAAGCCAACTTGATTCAACTATTGATGACGATTATTACTGGAACCGTGCCAGACAAATGGTTCATGACAATAAAACTATTGTCTACCGGCCTGTTGACCGGAGAGATAATTATATTAAAAGATGTGTTGGAATTCCTGGTGATATTTTAGAGATCAAGAATGGAAAATTGCTTATAAACGGTAAAGAACAGGGTCCATTTGAACATCAGCAATTTAATTATATGGTAAATACTAATTCAAGAATAAACCCTAAAGCTTTTGATCGCCTTGATATTGCTATAGACGACCGCCATACATTTTCTACTAATTTTTATATTCTGCCTCTTTCAAAGGATAAAGCTAATAAACTGGAAAAGTTTAAGAATGTTAATTCTGTTCAAAAAATATTGAGAGAACCGGGTGAACATGCCGGGTATATTTTCCCGCATGATCCCATTTACCCATGGAATGAAGATAATTTCGGACCTCTTACCATACCTGCTAAAGGAGTCACAGTGCAGTTAACACCCGAAACACTCCCTCTTTACGAAAGGATTATTGATGCATATGAAAAAAATGATCTGGAAGTAATTAAAGATCAAATCCTTATTAACGGTAACCCTGCAAATGAATATACTTTTAAAATGGATTACTACTGGCTAATGGGTGACAATCGTCACGATTCTGCCGACTCCCGGTTCTGGGGATTTGTTCCCGAGGATCATATAGTTGGCAAGCCAGTAATTGTCTGGTTATCACTTGACAAGGACAAGAAGTTTCTTGGCAAGATCAGGTGGAAAAGATTTTTTAAGATTATCAGGTAACCAATTAGTGTTTGTCCATAAAGTCAGACAAATTTTGAATAAAAGCACCAATTAGTAAATAACAAATCACAAATAAATATCAAATTTCAATGACTCAATGTTCAAAACAGCTTTGAATATTGTTATTTGGATCATTGTGATTTATTTGTTATTTGGTGCTTGTTTTTTGTAATTTCATATATTTATCTAAATTTTCGGACTTTATTGACAGGCTTTAATTAGTTCAAAATTGTCAGAAGGGAAAATCATCTTCGTCAACTGGTTTTTCAAGCTCCTCCTCTTCAGGTTCTTTTGCTATTTCATGTATTGAATGCCCGTCAACATAAATTGCTTTGAAAGGT
>JAUVHQ010000315.1 GCA_030593185.1 Bacteroidota bacterium | reverse complement strand
TTTCGCAATTCCTTTCAGTCCAACACCCGACAGGGGATAATCGCCGGCTCCTCTCTGAACATAATCAGGTGCCCAGTTGAAACTCCAGTTACGGTTAGGATCAACATAACCTTCAGAATCTTCATTAACCCTGCCATCTCCATCATTATCAATTCCTTCCTGACCAAGTATTGTCCATTCCCCTTTTTCACCGGGTTTAACCCGTATCATGAGTCTTGGATCTTCAGGATCGGTTTTATATTCACCAAACGGGTCTTTTTTTCTCATACGGCATATATTCCCGTCCCCATCAAGGTCATCCGGAAAATCTTCATCAAACAACCCGTCCCGGTCATCATCCTTAGGTCTGCGAAGACCCCGGTTACTACTTGATGTGTTGGCATCAGCAAAGAAATGATACGTTCCGTCCACATTAACCACGGGTATAACATAATAAGCATTCTTATTAACCAGTTTAGTGATTTTCTCATTATTACCATATTTTGTCAGCAGGGTATTCAGGAAATAAAGACATACTTCAGAAGCCTGTATTTCATTCCCATGAATATTTCCATCAACATAAACCCCTGGTTTACTGAGTTCACCTCCGGTTTTCGGGTTATTAACAGTCATAGCATAAATTTCTCTATCTTCCTCACTTTTCCCAACAATATCCAGTTTTGTGAGATCAGGGTATGCTTTATGCAGTGCCTTTAATGCCTGCACAACCTGTTCATATGTATAATAATGGTCGAAACGAAGAGGCACGCTAATTTCTTTTGATTGGCTAAAACCCTGCAGAGACAGGAGCAAAGCGGCAATCAATATGATTATATTTTTTACTGATTTTTTCATTTTACATTTCCGATTTTTATTTGTTTCCGGTCGCCCCTGGCATTTACTGATTGAAGTTCAATATTAATAATATCGTCTTTTTCAGCTTTTAGCAGCCAGGTGAATTTCTTATTTTTTAATCCGGGCAGATCATCTATAGCTGTCCTTTTCTTCCCTGATAACAATTCAATATCGTTCCCATCAAGAAGGATCACAGCAGGGGCAGGCCGCTTATTTCTTTTACCCATTGCAGTGGGAAAAGGCAGGTACGATTTATTTTCAACCCAAACTTTTAGTTCATAAATGCCGGCTCCCTGTGATTTTAATTCTGTCTTAAATATCTTCAAATCAGGCAGCTTTTTAACTATCTCAAATATCCATGGAACCTGCAGATTCAAAAGAGAATCTATCATTACAGCGGGTGGAGTGTTATTAGCATACGGTACTGCTCCTCCAATTTCAACTTCACCAAGTGTTGGATGATTATATGGGGTCCAATTGACATATCCTTTTCCATCAATAACACTATCGCTAAAAGTAACCAGTGCTTTCATTTCAGGATCAGGTTTTCCCTCTTCAGGTTTCTTATTCTCCTGCATCTTATCTGCCATCTCAGCAATTTTCGCCGGTGTCATTTTTCCTTCTTTCACCATATTTATCACCATCTCAGCATTAAATTGCTTTGGCGCCCCGGCTTCCTTAAAGTAAGCTGAAATTTTTTCTTTATCAAGAGCAATAAATTCTTCATCAGACATCTTCTTGAGTTGGGCAGAGGTTAACCCGTTTTTCTCTTCTTTTTTCTCCTTAACTTTTGGTAATGTCCAGAAATCCATGCTGAATGTCGGCAATCCCAAATGGTAGTATGACCATAGTTCAAATGATCCGTCTTTTGCCGGCTCAGGATCAAATCGTTCAACTTCAGCCCCTTTTTCCTTGAGGTATTTTTTATATTTCTCTGAAAAATCTTTATAAAAAACCAAGTCTTCATTCATTGGATTAACCACTGCTCCCAATCCGAGGAATCCGGCAACAACACTTTCAGTAACTTCAAACCCTTCAGGCACCATAGGTTTAACCATCTCGATAATTTCACTCATCGAATAAGATTTATCCGGATCGGCGTCGAACATTTTAGCAAATCTATCCGGCAATTTTATTTTATCTAAATCAACAGATCCTTGTCTTCCTCCTTTCGGTGGCACAAGACAGAAATTAGTTGAACCGAGGGTAAAGGTCATCGCAATTTCAGGGTGGTCAGAAATAAATTTCATTAATTCATACGATTCATCAACTGATCCGGGCCATAATCCGCCGGTAGCTGTAAAATGCTTAAACAAATGGGGGAAGTTTACACCAACATTAACACCTCCGTGCCCGTCTTCATTGTATTTTCCATCGCCATCATCATCAATCCCTTCGTCATACAATTTATAAATTCCTTTCTCCCCTTTTGAATAATCGGCTTTTCGCATTAAGCGGGGATCACTTTCCACAGGCACCCAGATACCTTCCGGATCTTTCACCCTCACACGGGTTATCCACCCATCCCCATTCAGGTCATTCCATCCATCTTCATTTGTCAATTCATCCAGGTCATCGTTATGTGGTAAGTCATTCTTTGCATCCATCACAAGTGGGCGGTTGAAGTAATGCATGGCAGCATCGGGGTTTCCGCATGGCATAATGTACCATGTCAGACTACCATAGTAAGATTGACCGGATAAAATAAGATCTGCCAGATATACTGCTGCCTCGCTGGCAATGGGAACTGTTCCTTCCATATTTCCTGCAACAAAGACAGCCGGTAACTTTTTATCAACTGAATTTACTTCATTACCAATTTCCAGAATAACCAGTTTTCTTTCTCCGGGCGTTGTTGCTAAATCATGCATCCTGGTTACCTGTCCATATTGTTTTGCCAGTTTGATCAGTGATGCATTGATTTCATCAGGCTGGTGATATTTATTATAATTAAAAGTGGTTTGCTGCCCGGGTGATATACCTGAGGCAAACAACCATATTAGCGTAAAAAACATAATTGTTTTCGAGTAGTTTGATCTGCTCATTTTCATTTCAAAGAAATTTATCTGGTTAAAAAAAAAGTGCCTGAAGTGTCTAAAGTGCCTAAAATGCCTAAAGTTATAACTTTTTCTCTTCTCAACTTTAGGCACTTCAAACTTTAGTTCACTTTAAGTACTTCTTTCTCTTCTCTTCTCAACTTTAGGCACTTCAAACTTTAGTTC
>JAUVHQ010000144.1 GCA_030593185.1 Bacteroidota bacterium | reverse complement strand
GGTTTTTATCTCTTCAGGCAAAGGATAAAGAGGTAGTTGAGTATACTTAACTTTAGCATTATCAAAAGTTACCTTTTGGGCAAATCCCAATAATGGCAGGATTGATAAAATAAAAAGGATAAAAACTTTTTGTGGAGAATTAAACTTGATCATTTTCGGAGTTTTTCTTGCTCCCCAGGTTGGACTCGAACCAACGACCCTCTGATTAACAGTCAGATGCTCTAACCAACTGAGCTACTGAGGAATATTTTGCAAGCCAATTCTTTCAATACTTTATTATTGGTTTTCTGAAAACCAATCCATTGACCAATTTTTTCGCGTGGCAAAAATAAGTGCTTTTCTTAAATTATACAATTATATTTGCAAAAAACAAGCAATAATCTATTGTAGTGCAATGAAAATCTTATAAAGAAGAATTTTATATGAAACTTCCATGTATTATTAATGCACAAACAAAAATGAATAAATAATGATTGCTCAACAGTATTCATATTTTTACACATGGAAGTTCACGAGCGGGTTTGCGCCATGGGCTTTTGTGGGAGCGAGTAACAACCGAACTGCCGATAGGCAGTGAGCTCGCGAATACCTTTGAAAATAAATTTATTTATGAGCAAATACCACAGAACTTATAAAAAGGTAGAAAATATAAATAACCTTGTCACTTACATAAAAGATTTAAACGGATGAAGAAAGTACTTGGTATGGGCAATGCCCTTGTAGATATTTTAATAAAACTGGAAAATGATAATGTGTTAGCAACCTATGATCTTCCTAAAGGGAGTATGCAACTGGTTGATAGATTGAAGGCAGAAAGAATATTGGCAGGAACAAAGGATCTTGATAAAACAATTGCCTCAGGCGGTTCGGCTGCGAACACAATTCACGGATTGGCAGCTTTGGGGGTTAGTACCGGATTTCTTGGTACAATAGGCAAAGATAATTGGGGAGAACTGTTTGAGCAGGATATAGCGAGTAATAACATCGAGCCAAAACTTATATACAGCAACACAGAGTCGGGACGAGCAATTGCTCTGGTGTCAAAAGATTCGGAACGCACTTTTGCAACATTCCTGGGTGCGGCTGTGGAGTTATCGGCAGATAATATTGATGAGGAGATTTTCAGGGGTTATAACTATCTTCATATAGAGGGATATCTTGTACAGAACGAAGATTTGATAAAAAAAGCGGTTATTCTGGCAAGGCAACTTGGTTTAAAAGTATCGCTTGATCTGGCAAGCTATAATGTGGTAGAGGATAATCTTGATATGCTCAGGGAGCTTGTAAAAAACAACGTGGATATTTTATTTGCAAACGAGGAGGAGGCAAAAATTTTTACCGGGAAAAATCCCGGGGAAGCAATATTTGATATTGCAAAAGATGTGGAAATTGCAGTTGTTAAACTGGGAAAGAACGGATCAATTATTAAAAGAGGGAATGAATTTACTGAAGTTGGTGTTGTAAAGGCTAATAGCATTGATACTACCGGTGCAGGTGATTTATATGCATCAGGGTTTTTATACGGGCTAATAAACGGAATGACCCTAAAGCGTTCCGGTGAAATTGGCGCATTACTTTCCGGGAGAGTTATTGAAATTATCGGGCCGAAACCGGATAAATCTATGTGGGATGAAATCAGGAAATTGATAAAATCAGGGCATATTATTTAAATAAACCATGAATTTCAGCGTTGATTTTATCAATAATTTCACGCAAATGCTCTGTATTATTCGGGAAATCATAATCATCAGCTTCAACTATTAATAATTTCCCGGGCTTATATGTATCAATCCATGCCTCATACCTTTCATTCAACCGTTTAAGGTAATCGATACGTATTGAAATTTCATATTTCCGCCCTCTTTTCTGTATCCGGCTCACCAGTGTTGGTACAGATGCCCTGAGGTATAAAAGCAGGTCGGGTGGCTGAATCAGTGAGCTCATAAGGTTAAATAAGGTAGAATAATTATCAAAATCCCTTGTTGACAATAAACCCATTGCATGAAGGTTCGGTGCAAAAATAAAAGCATCTTCATAAATAGTGCGGTCCTGAATAATTGTCTTTCCTGATTTGCGAATTTCAAGTATTTGATTAAACCTGCTATTAAGAAAATATATTTGAAGATTGAATGACCATCGCTGCATATCTTCATAAAAATCATTTAGATATGGGTTTTCTTCTACTTCTTCGTAGTGAGCTTCCCATCCAAAATGTTTGGCAAGCAATCCTGCGATTGTGGTTTTTCCTGAACCGATATTTCCAGCAACAGCGATATGCATAATTTTTTTATGTTTTTGATGAATAGACGAAAGTTAAAAGTATAAAATATTATGAAAAAATAGCTTAGCAAAGTAATTAAAAAATGTAATAATTGTTCACATATTGTTAATTAGTTATTGTGTTCACGGGCTTGTGAGGTTTGCAATCCATCGGTCGCCAAAGGTTTGCCGACTGCCGACTGTGGACTGCCGACTGATTAGTTATTATTTTGTTAATTGCTCATTAATTATTAATAACTCCTCAACATATTTTCTTTCATTTGACAGACGGGGAACTTTGTTTTGTCCCCCCAGTTTCTTTTTATTGTTAAACCAATTATAAAATACACCAGGCTTCAATTTTCTAATAATAAGTTTATCAAGTGTTATATTCTTATAACGTTTTGCCTCATAGTCAGAATTTAATGATTTAAGTGCGTTATCTAATACCGTTATAAAATAATCAAGATTTTCAGGCTCAGTTTCAAATTCAATTAACCATTCGTGCTTACCTTTCTTATCGAGATCCATAAAAACGGGAGCTGCTGTAAATTCGCTGATCTGAGCTTTTGTTTTGTTACAGGCAATTTCAAGAGCCTTTAAAGCATTATCAATGATCAGTTCTTCACCGAAAGCGTTAATAAAGTGCACTGTACGTCCTGAAATTTTAAACTTATGGGGATATAGTGAAGTAAAAACTATAGTATCTCCTATTACATATCTCCATAAACCTCCATTAGTTGATAATATAATAGCATAATTCTTATTCATTTCCACATTATCAACTGTAAGAATTTTTGGAT
The DNA here is from genome assembly GCA_030593185.1 of Bacteroidota bacterium. Classification (GTDB taxonomy): domain Bacteria; phylum Bacteroidota; class Bacteroidia; order Bacteroidales; family VadinHA17; genus JADFUQ01. The sequence goes on along the minus strand of JAUVHQ010000144.1, from coordinate 2,846 downwards.
TTGGTTTATTGAATTCTTCCATTGGAATAAATTCATAAAAAACTCCATAATCAAGCATCAGGAGCATGTCATCAGATGAGGGATCATCCTGTATTCCGAAAAAACCTTCAGAAGCATTGTATGTTTCCATATAATTCATTTTTTCTGAAGGGATCAGTTTTTCAAACTGCTTCCGGTAAGGTGTAAAACTTACTCCCCCATGTGTGAAAAGCTCAAGATTTGGCCATATTTCCAGCAGATTATTTTTTCCGGTGTGCTTCAAAATATATTTAATCATAACCAGATTCCAGGAAGGAACCCCGGCCAGGCTTGTAACATTTTCCTCAATAGTGGCCTCTGTAATTTTCTCAAGTTTTTCTTCAAACTCATCCAGCAAAGCAATTTTCTGGTGTGGGGTTCTCAGAAAATTAGCCCAGAAAGGAAGATTTTCGATTAGGATGGCAGATAAATCACCATAATAAGATTGGTTACTGTAATTATTGATCCGGTGACTACCCCCCAGGGTCAATCCTTTACCTGTAAAGATTTTTGTTTCAGGATAATTTGCCGTGTAAATAGCCAGAATATCTTTTCCTCCTCTGAAATGACATTCCTCAAGAGCATCTTTACTAACCGGAATGAATTTACTCCTGTCACTTGTGGTTCCTGAAGATTTAGCAAACCATTTAATTTCACCGGGCCAGAACAAATCTTTTTCACCTTTACGAAGCCTGTTTACAAAAGACATGATTTTTTCATATGATAGTAAAGGTAACCGTTCCTGAAACAGGTCAATTGTGTTTATTGATTTGTAATCATATTTCTTTCCCCATTCCGTATCAGAAGCCAATTTGAGAATCTTAAACAGCATATCTTCCTGAACCTCACACGGATATTTCTTAAAAAGCTCTATTTGATGAAGCCTTTTGGTGTTTAACCAGGACACTATGGAATTAATAAAAGGCATTTTGTGACTTTTAAAACTTCGTTTAAGATAACAAAAAAGTTGAAAGTAAAAAGTTTATAAAGTTGAAAGTAAAAAATTTGTAAAGTTGAAAGTTTGTAAAATTCAAAGCTTACTTTCAACTTTCAACTCTTTTATCTTCCCAAAGTTAAGGATTATTCTTGATGAAAAACTTCTTTCATTATTTGAAAGGATCTGATCTCTCCCGAAAATGATTGATGAAGCTTATAAAATTCTATTATTCTGGCAAGCAGGTTTGTTCTGGAAGCAGAACCAAGTTTCAGTAAATTTATTTTCTCAAAACTTGTGTTTTGTAAATTATTAAACAATCTGCTTTCCTTAAGATTAAGGTAATAAGTGTGATTTGGAATTGCATGTACAAATATTCCGTTTTTAAGATCCAGAACAGGTGTTTGTTCTGAAAAATTATCATTAGGGTTAAAGCCAAGATATTTAGTGAGTTGGATTAGGAACAATAAATGAAAGTTTGAAATGCTTTTTTCTGCTATATCAAGGTAACGGATTGAGCTAAGGAGATATTCAAACAGGGGTTTATTGGCTTCTTCTTCAAGTAAAAACCGGTAAAGCATTTCACCAAGGAAAAGAGCTATAGTGCTTTTTTGAATATTATATGGAATGGAAACAAAAGGTATAATATTATTATATTCTTTAATGCTTTGAAGCTCTCTTTTGGGGTTAAAATAAATCTCAAGATCAAGAGCATAAAGAGGTTGGAAAAGATTTATTTTGACATGTGATTTTTTCCTTCTTGCTCCCCTGACCAGGAAGGCCTGACGACCTGATTTTTCAGTATAAATATATACTATCACGCTGGAATCAGAATATTTTATACGATGGAGAACAATTCCCCGTGTTTTTTGAAGCATTAATTGGCTTTTAGCCTGCATTATTCATGCAGAAGATAAAATACAAAAGTTCACCCTGTGAAATAATTTTGCTAGCAAAATTGCTCCTCATTTCACAGGGCAGAAAGTTTAAAGTGAAACAGAGCATAAGAAATTCAGATTACTTTTTTATAGAAAATGTAACCGTATATCAAACATACTATGTTATTTAGTGCTTTTATCTTTATCCTTTTATCTTTTTTCTTTCTGATCAATTTGTGAACCGGAACGAAGTGGAGCTCACCGAAGGTAATTAATCAGTTAGATTATCAAATGCAACCTATAAAAAAAATATGTATTTTTATGTGAAATTATTAGAACATTTATGAACTTTATATTTTAGGTGGTTGGTTAATTTGTAAACTAATATCGTGTCAACGATATACAGACGGGCAAGTTATTGTATATTGGATATATTATCAGCACATTATACTTTTATCTTTTGCCCACAGTGAAATATGCTCCTACGTCGCATTTCACGTAGCAAGCTTTTTACTTTTGACTTGACACTAATCACACCTGGCAACAACTAAAAAAAATCTAATGAATAACAGCAAAGAAAAAGAATTACTTAAAAGAATAGCAAAACTTGCCAAACAGAACCAGGAGCTGGAAGAACTTTTAAAGAAACTGCAAAGGAAAAATGAAAAACTTATCCGGGAAAATGAAATTGCAAAAGCTATCCTGGAAAAGGTATCACCGGACAAACTTGATAAAGAATTATCTGCAGAACAAAAGCCCAGATCTCTTAAATTTGAGATGGCTACGGTTTTATTTGCTGATATTCATGGATTCTCGAAAATTTCAGACAAAGTCGATTCTGAAACGCTGATGGATGAACTTGATGAAATAATTTATGCCTTCAATTCCATTGTTAAGAAATACAACATTGAAAAAATAAAAACCATTGGCGATACATATATGTGTGCCGGGGGGATACCTGTGAAGAATATTACCAATCCTATTGATGTTGTTATGGCTGCTTTAGAAATGCAAAG
>JAUVHQ010000084.1 GCA_030593185.1 Bacteroidota bacterium | reverse complement strand
GGGATAACCACAAACCGTCCCGGCTGGATGAGAAGGGAACTTGACAAAATATCTGGCAGGTAAATAAGAAATCCAATGTGACTTGCAAACCAGACGCCTGGTCTTCATCCTACAGGTTTGAAACGGTTAATCCCGAAAGTGTCCTGATAAAGATTTCTGATTTTTCTGTGCCCCGTTTATTTGATTATCTTCGGTTAAATATCAAAAAGAATAATAAAAAGAAAAAGAGCTTGACGACACTGCAGCAATAATACCATACCCGTTATTGATATTTGAAGATACCTGAACAGCTTCAAAAAGTAATGGGTCATCATTTAATACAGTGAAATTTTGTGAATAGGATTTAAGATATTTAAAATAATCTTCTTCAATTGAATATAATGTGACAAGGAATACCGTTTTAAAGCCTTCATAATAATTCATATTGAATTTTACGGTAAATTCAGTGGTTTGACCATTAAAATTCTGATCATCCCATGCCAGAACCTCAATACCATCCTTTATATAAATATTCATATTAATGTCATCCGTTTCTCCCTGAAGAGGATGATAAGCATCATTTTCCAGATAATAAATCCCCAGCATATAGTGATTGAAAATCGTATCCGGATCCTCAATACTAAAGTTTACAAAGAAGTCAACTTCATAGTGGATTGAATTGTATATATCAAACTTCCGGATAACAGTTGTTGTATCAAAATCTAGTATTTTAACTGGGTCCGGAACGGTGACAACCGCTCTAGCTTCGGGTAATCCCGGAGCATTTACGATTATTTTATACTCATTATTTACCAGTGGTATAAAATCCGTTTCTGAATAGTTACCGGTGTTATTATCAATGATGGATGTAATCAAAATATCATTCTGATAATAATCAACTGTAGCGTCTGTAATGGGAATAAAACTGTTTGCCACTGGAGTTGTTGCACTCACACTTTCCGAAACGTTCAACCAAAGACCGGATTCGGGTGATAGAATACCATTCATAACTATCTTTGTTTTATCACCAGGCAAATCAACATACATTGTTTTCTCACATGACACAAGGAATAATGCTGTAAATCCAACAATCAGCAAAAACTTAAATTTTATTTTCATATCAGGATTATATGTAAGATTAAACAAACCATTTTCCTAGAATTCTATTCTATAACTCACAGAGGGAATGATGGAAAACAATGCGACCTGCTTTAGTTTTCTTTTTCCTTGATCACTCATATCATTATCCCAATAGATCAGATATGGATTAAATCGATTGTAAAGGTTATATATTGAAAAGTTCAGGGTTGTGGCTATTTTCTTCCTTTTTTTATAATGCGACAGAGATACATCCAGGCGATGGTAATCAGGCATTCGTTCATTATTCCGTTTTTCAATTGCATCGATATAACCTGTTGAATATCCAGGAACATTCCAGTTATACAGGGTAAACAGGGAACTGTACTTTTCAGTTGAAAGTGTATACGCCATTCCAGTGGCATATATCCAGGTAGCATTAACAGATAATTGAGGATTGAAGGCATACTTGACTACAGTATTTACCTGGTGGGTACGATCATATTTATAGGGAAATGGCTTCCCGTTATTTACTTCCTCAAACTCTCTGTCGGTTTTGGAATATGTATAGGAAATCCATCCTTCCAGTTTTCCAATATATTTCCGTAGCATAAACTCAAAGCCATACGATTTTCCAAAACCCATTTCAATATTGCTTTCCCAGCTGTTATCTGCGGCTAAATAATCCACACCCTCCTTATAAGCATAAATCTGATGTAAAGACTTGTAATAACTCTCGATATTCAGTTTAAACATTTCACTGATATGGTAAACTAAACCTAATGTATACTGGTTTGAATATTGCGGTTTTACCATTGAAGTAACCGGCAACCAGAGATCTGTCGGCAATCCCATACTCGAGTGAGTCAACAAATGAAGATATTGCTTCATACGGGAGTATGCTCCTTTAACGGCCAGATTGTTTTTTATCGAGTAACTGGCTGATATCCTTGGCTCTAAAGAGGAATAATATACTCCATTAACAAAAAATCCTGAATAATGTACTCCGACATTTAAATAGTATTTTTCAAAAACAGTAAAATCATCTTCAGCGAAAATCCTGAATTCATTAGCATAAATAAGATCATTCCGACTTACTTCATCGATATTACCGGTTTGAGGATACCTGCGTATACCATCCACAAAATAATATTCCTTTGAAACTTTCCTTAATACTCCTGGATTGAACGTATGATAGATATAATCTACCCCGAATTTAATATCATGTGTTGTAACAGGATAATAATCAAAATTAAATTTCAGGGACAGATCATTAATTCCTGAGTTATAAATGACCGCCGAAGATTTATAATCATAATTCATAAATTCTTCCTCATTGACATCAATTTTCAATCCATATTCACTGTAAAGCAGGGACAGATTACTGAATAATTTATTATTGTGTAAATGATTCCACCGGGTTAAGAACGTTTTGTTCCCCCATTCTGCCAAGGCATTTTCGTTATCTGTATATGTTCCGTCCTCATTTGTAAATCTTTCCTCTTCGGTAAATCGGTCATGGCCTAAATAGAAACTTAAGAAAAGTTTGTCTTTTTTTGAAATTTGGTAGTTAATCTTCGCATTTACATCATAAAAATAAAATCCCGGAATATCCTCTTCTTCTTTATATTGTTTGGGTAGAAGTAAATCAACATACGTACGCCGAGCCGATACTATAAACGAAGACCTGTCCTTAATGATAGGACCTTCAAAAGTAAATTTTGAGGCAATCGTACCCAAATTAACATTCCCGTGAAATTCTTTCACATTACCTTCATACATTCGTATATCAATCACTGATGACAATCGGCCTCCATAACGTGCCGGAAATCCTCCTTTGATTAATGAAAGGTTCTTAATGGCATCGGAATTAAACACTGAAAATAAACCAAATGCATGATTGGAATTATAAACAGGAGCCCCATCCAATAATATCAGATTTTGTTCGGGGCTACCTCCCCTGACAACAATGCCTGATGAGGCTTCTGACCCGAACTGGATACCAGGTAAAAACTGCATCATTTTCATGACGTCACCTTCTCCCAATAAGGTAGGGAGACTGTTTAAAGACTTCATTGAGATTTTTTCCACACTGATCTCAGAACTTTTTAGATCTTTTCTGAGATTTTCAGATATAACAAAAACTTCTTCGATTTCCACTCCCGGATCTAACCGGAAAAATAATGAAGTATCATTTTTCAGTATGAAGTTTAGGTTTTCGGATCTGTATCCAACAAAAGACACATTGAGTAACAATTCTCCTTCTGTAATCGTCAGGCTGTAAAATCCATAATTATTGGAAACTGTTCCTGCTCCTGAATTAATTTCTACTATAGTTGCCCCAATCAATCTTTCGCCTGTTTCTTTATCCTCAATAAATCCATTTAAAGTATATTTTTTAAGTCTTGACAGAATAATCAGATCGTCAAACACTGTATACTTAATTTCTATATCCATGAAGAGCTGGGTTAATATCTGATCCAAACTCTGGTTCTGCGACATCAGGCTGACTTGCTTGTCCAAAGGAATTATTCCAGGATCATAGGAAAAATGAATTTGATGATCTTCAGCCATTTCATTCAGAAAGTCCTGAACAGTACCCCTGGAGGTTGCAAGATGAATTTGTTTGCTTAACAGCTCATTCTCAGGTTGACCCGAAATACTTTGGGAAAATATAAATATGGTCACCAGGATAACAGGCAGAACCTTAAAATGACGCTGATAATATTTGCAACCAGTTATTGGAGAATCTTTTTTTATTCCTGGGATTATTGAGGTTTTCATAGTATTCATTTTAAAATGCAGAAAATCAGCACTTAATTAGCAGAGAGAGTAACAATGTTAGTATCTCTTTTATATGATATATCAAGTGTGATGGCGAGAATATTCAGAATCTCTTCAATATCCTTATTATCAAATGTGACTGTAAGGTTTTTATTCCTAAGTAATTCATTACCATCAAGTAAAATTGACATATTAAAATGACGAGAGAGTCTATAACAAACATCATCAAGTGCTGTATTTTCAAAAAATAAAACACCAGTTTTCCAGGCAAGGAAATTTTTATTGTCATTTTTTTTCTTCAAAAATTCGACATCATCCGGGTTGTGAATACCCTGATATCCCGGCTCAAGTATAATTTTATTCGCCAGATTAGTTGAATCAGAAAGAGATACTTTCCCTGTTACTACGGTTACAATTGTCTGAGATAACGCATTATATGATTCCACATTGAAAGATGTTTCTAATACCTGGATTACAGATTTATCAGCATGTATAATGAATAACTTTCTTATTTTTTTTGTAACTTCAAAAAAGGCTTCCCCTTGTAATATAACTTCACGAGATTTTGCTTTGAACTTTTCAGGATAGGTAATTTTTGAATTACTGTTTAACCATACATGACTATTGTCCGGTAAAAGAATATCAACCTTTTCAGTTGTGGTTTGTGTACTTACCCATTCAATTCCTGAGGAGAGGGTGTGACGGAATACCCGGGTGGTTAAAAATCCAATACTGATCAGAATGATAGCTATTGCTGCAATCCTGCTTAATAATTTAATAGTAACAGATATAGATCTTTGAGGATGAATCCTTTCATGATTAATTGCAGACTGAATTCTATTCCAGGCTCTATCAGGATTTATAGGAATATCCTGGTAGTTGAACAAGGAGTTTTCCCATAGGAATTTAACTTTGTTGAAATATGTTTTATTCTTTTTTGATGAGTTGATCCACGTATCAACTTTATCCATCTCTTTTTGAATTAACTCATTATTGAGATATGCAATAATTGTTTCGTCTTTCATGATATACAGAAATAATTGTTTCTTCTATATATATGACAAGATTATTTCTAAAATGCTTAAAAAGAAGATGAATATTTTTTAGGATGGTAAATTATCCCACTGATCTTTAAGGTGTTCTTTAATTTTTTTTATTGCTATGCCTATCTGGGTCTGGACTGTTTTTTTTGAAATATTTAATTTTCCTGCAATCTCGTCATTGGATAATCCTGCGTTTCTGGATAAATTAAAAACTATTTTACATTTTGATGGTAGAGAATGAATTGCAGCATGAATTGCTTCCTTCATTTCCATTGTAGTTATATCATTTTCAGTAGTATAATTCAAAGGTGTTTTCTTTATAGTATCCAGATCAGCAAAATGAATCCTTGCATATTTGCTTTTCAGATAATTAATTGATCTGTTTTTAACAGAAGTGTATAAATACGCTTCAATTGATTTCACGATCTGTAGATCATCTTTTTTCTTCCAAATCTGGATAAAAACATCCTGTACTATCTCTTCAGCAATTTCATCTTTCATCACGAATTTCAATGAATAGAACATCAGGTCTCTGAAATAAACATTAAAAAGATGTTTCAGGATTTTTTGATCACCTTGATTAAGTTGATAAATTATTTCATTTTCAGAATAGGACATGAGAAATATTCCAGAGAAAAAATCCGTGAAGAATTAAAAATATATAAATAAATTCTGAAATACTAATTTGGACATTGAAGTAATACTTTTTTTTGTAAATATATATTTCAAATTGCTTACATCCTAATGGAATGATCAAACACCTCACCTCCTCACTGCAACACAACTCTTAATAAGTTTAAAGTTATACGTTATGCGTTTTAACCCGAAACCCGTAACCATTTTGAAGGATGAAGACAACCTTGAACTTGGAACCTTAAACCTCCTGGAAGGATGAAGCTTGATGCTTGAAGGCAATGACTACCTAATGACTTCTTTAATGACTACTTAATGACTGCCTTCCTCACTGCAACACAGCATCACTGCAACACTGCATCACAATATGATTAGTGCAACGGCGAATTAACTATTTCGGGACAAGTAGAAAAGAACTTGACAAAACATCTGGCATGTAGATCAGAAATCCAGTGTGAGTTGCAAACCAGGCGCCTGGTTTTCATCCTCCAGGTTAGAGACGGTTAATCCCAGGAGTCTTACTCCTTGATTAGAAATATCTATTTGCTGAAGTAGTTCCTTTGAATAATTATGCAGATGGCTGAATTCAGTGATTTTCTCCTGAATAGTTTTACTTCGTGTAATCTGCTCAAAATCGGCATATTTCACCTTAAGGGTTAATGTCCTGCCCGTTTTCCCTGCTTTATCTATCCTTTCCATCAGGATTTTCTCGATCTTGTATAACTCTGCGATAAGTGCAAACCGGGTTGACAGATCTTTTTCAAAAGTCAGTTCTGCTCCGATTGATTTTCTCACCCTGTCTGGATTGACTGCTCTGTCATCATTTCCTCTTACGATGTTAAAATAAAATATTCCTGGTTTACCGAACAGTCTGATAAGTTCAGATTGATCACGGGACTTCAGATCCTTTCCTTTATGAATTCCCAGCTTATGCATTTTACGTGCCGTAACTTTACCCACACCAAAAAACTTATCGATATCAAGGTCCTCAATAAACTTTATTACTTTCTCAGGCGGAATAAGGAATAAGCCATCCGGTTTATTATGATCTGAAGCGATCTTTGCCAGGAACTTGTTGACCGATATGCCTGCCGAGGCAGTAAGACCTGTTTCGTTCCTGATACGTGATTTTATCTCTTTTGCGATCAAAGTGGCAGAAGCAGCACCTTTCTTGTTTTTTGTTACGTCAAGAAAAGCTTCATCAAGAGACAAAGGTTCAACCAGGTCGGTATATTCCAGAAAAATTTGCTGTATCTGCTTTGATACATTTTTGTAAATGCCAAACCTGGGTTTAACAATTTGCAGATCCGGGCATTGACGAATTGCTATTTTAGTTGCCATAGCTGAGTACACTCCGAATTTTCGTGCTTCATAGCTTGCAGCAGCAACCACACCGCGGTTTGTTGTTCCGCCAACAGCTACAGGTTTTCCTCTCAGTTCGGGATTATCCCTCTGCTCAATCGATGCAAAAAAAGCATCCATATCAATATGTATGATTTTACGGTGCATAACATAAACAGACTGAACTGGCAGATCAAATCTAATAAATCCTGTTGAGAGTAAAGAGCTGGTTTAATATTTTTTATAACTTCTAAAAAGTCGAATGTGCTATTATCCAATTTACCCTGTGAAATAAATCGAAGATTTATTGCAAAGCAATATTTCACAGGGTGAATTATTTGGATAAAGAACCCCCAAATAATTGAACAGAAAACAAATAAGTTGTATCCGGTTGAAAAAATCTGTTGGTTAAGGGCTGTCCTTACCGGGCAGCCTTTTTGTTTCATCATTAAGATTTTCTTGGCTTTATCTTTCAATTGATGTAACTTAGCTGAGAAGGGGTTTGGTGTGATTGTATACCACAATAACAAACAATATGAAAAACCATAAATTAAACCGCAGGAATTTTCTTAGAAATACCTCATTAGGTTTTTTAGGAGCTGGATTATTAGGAAAAAAGGGCTTTACTACACCATCACAAGATCAGGAAAATGAATTCCATAAAATCAAAGGATACAGAAGACTGGGCAGAACTGGTGCTTTGGTTTCTGATATAGGTTCAGGAGTTCCTTATAATGAATCTGTACTTCGTGCAACGCTGAAGGCTGGAGTGAACTTCATTGAAACTTCAGAAGGATATGGGAATGGACGTAATGAAGAGTTAATTGGAAGAGTAATTAAAAATTTTGACAGGGAAAAAGTTTATATCGCGACCAAAGCATCTCCTGCATACAATATCTTTAAATCAACCGATGACATAATAAGGAGGGCGGAAGCAAGCCTGGAAAGGCTGCAAACAAAATATATTGACCTTTACATGATCCACCAGGCGCAGAATATTGTCCGAATCAAAAACGATTATTTCCACAGAGCCTGTGATCAGCTAAAAAAAGAAGGAAAAATCCGGCATGTAGGATTATCCTGTCATGGCCAACCCTACTGGCAGGAACCCAGGGATAGCCTGGAAGATATCATGATGGCTGCTATTGAAGACGGACGGTTCGATGTCCTGTTTTTCCCATACAATTTTATGGAACCTGATATGGGTGAACGTATCATAAAAGCCTGCAAAGAGAAGGACATCGGTACTATGGTAATGAAATCAAACCCGGTGACAGTTTATGAAAATTACGATCGTATAGTGAAGCAAGGAAGAGAA
>JAUVHQ010000031.1 GCA_030593185.1 Bacteroidota bacterium | reverse complement strand
ATTTGTTCATAATCAATTATTTAAATTCTATTGCCAGGGAAATACAAAATTACCAATTTTTTATAATTTAACGCCATAATTGCTGCTGTTTCTACGGAAGAAACGTATTGCAGTGAAAAAAACTAACCGCAAAGTTCGCATAAGAATATATTGAAGACGTTTTACATAGTATTTGTACTTTGCGTTCTTAGCCTGCCCCGTAAGGAAGGATGACTGTACTGGGGCGCATCCTTAGCGTTCTTGGCGGTTAATTCTTAAATAAAATAGCCATAGAGTTGCAGCGATGCAGTGTTACTGTGTAAAATGCAAAGAGTAAGAAGAAAAGCAATTACACACTATTAACTTATAACGTATAACTTTAGGCACTTTAGTCACTTTTAACTTCTTAACATGCGATTTGAATTAATTTCTGATTATTCACCCACCGGTGATCAACCTCAGGCTATTGCAGAACTCGTTGATGACTTACGCGGCGGTACCAAATTCCAAACTCTTCTTGGGGTTACAGGATCAGGAAAAACATTCACTATTGCAAATGTAATTGAGCAAATTCAGCGCCCGGTGCTGGTGCTTAGTCATAATAAAACCCTTGCGGCACAACTATACGGTGAATTCCGCCAGTTCTTCCCCAACAGTGCAGTTGAATATTTTGTATCCTACTATGATTATTACCAGCCGGAAGCATACCTGCCTGTTACCGACACATACATTGAAAAAGATCTGTCAATAAATGATGAAATAGAAAAGCTAAGACTCAGCACAACCTCATCACTCCTTTCCGGGCGAAAAGATGTTATTGTCATATCATCGGTTTCCTGTTTGTATGGAATTGGGAATCCTGAAGATTTTCACAGTAATACCATTTGGATAAATAAAAAAGAAAAGACCAGCCGTAATGCTCTTCTAAGGAAACTGGTTGACAGTCTTTATTCCAGGAATGAGATTGACTTTCAGCGCGGAACATTCAGGGTTCAGGGTGATACAGTCGATATTTTTGTTGCTTATGGCGACCATGCAATACGTATTGTCTTTTGGGGAAATGAAATTGAAGAAATTGAAACCATTGATCCTGTAGATGGAAATACAATTGAAGTACTCGATCAAGTGGTCATCTACCCTGCAAATATTTTTGTCACAACAAAAGAGAGGATGCAAAAAGCAATCAGCCAAATCGAAAAAGATATGTCTGATCAGGTACAATATTTCAATGATATTGGTAAAGAACTTGAAGCTAATAGACTCCGGCAAAAAGTTAGTTATGATCTTGAAATGATAAGAGAGCTGGGATACTGCAGTGGTATTGAAAACTATTCAAGGTATTTTGACGGCCGTAATCCGGGTACCAGACCTTTCTGCCTTTTAGATTATTTTCCCAGTGATTTTGTAACAATTATTGATGAAAGTCATGTTACAATACCCCAGATAAGGGCTATGCATGGAGGAGACCATTCAAGAAAACAAACTCTTGTTGAATATGGGTTCAGGTTACCCGCGTCATTGGATAACCGGCCACTCAGGCTCGATGAGTTTGAGGGATTAACCGGGCAGACAATTTATATGAGTGCCACTCCGGCAGATTATGAACTTCAAAAAAGTGAAGGAATTTTTGTTGACCAGGTAATACGACCAACCGGATTACTGGATCCGCCTATTGATGTTCGTCCCAGTCTTAACCAAATCGACAACCTTATATCTGAGATCAACAAGCGTATTGAAACAAAAGAGCGGGTTCTTATTACAACTCTTACCAAACGAATGGCTGAAGAATTAACAGACTACCTTTTGAAACTTTCAATTAAATGTCAATATATTCATTCTGATATTGATACACTTGAAAGAGTTGAGATCATGGAAAACCTCAGGTATGGAAGGATAGATGTTATTGTAGGTGTAAACCTGCTGCGTGAAGGACTGGATCTACCTGAAGTATCTCTTGTTGCTATCCTTGATGCTGATAAAGAAGGGTTCCTGAGATCAGAACGATCACTTACCCAAACTTCCGGCAGAGCAGCCCGAAATATTAATGGAAAAGTAATAATGTACGCTGATAAGATCACCAGGTCTATGCAGAAAACTATTGATGAAACAAACAGAAGAAGAGAGAAACAATTATTTTACAATGAAGAAATGGGTATAACACCTAAGCAAATCGTAAAAGCATCAAAATCAATCATGGGTGATATCCCCGGGAAAAAAGCGGGTGAAAAATTCTATGCCGGTCCCCGGATAAAGGATATTGCTGCCGATCCAATAGTGCAGTATATGAACGAAAAAGCTCTGAAAAAAGCTATTGAAAAGACTAAGCAAAATATGGAAAAAGCTGCGGAAGAACTGGACTTTATCAAAGCAGCAGGCTACAGGGATGAGATGTATGAACTGCAGAAAATGTTAGAGGCAAAGCAATAAAAAGAGAACAGTTTTGTGTGGCAGTAGTGCAGTGTTGCTGTTTCGTAATGGAACACCCGGAATTAATCCAAATATTATTTGGCGAAAAATAAACCTATTGAGTTTTGAATTTTCAAAAAAAGCACCATGCTTCAGCATGGTGTTCTGGTGCATGTATATGTTTGTTATAGTGCGCTTTAGCGTACTTTGCCAGAATGACAATTACTATTAAATCCAGATGTAATTCATTATTTACCAAATCAGGTGAATCTAGTTTTTATATGTGTATGTAACATGGGCCAATTGCTTTTTGATTTTAATTTGAAAGTCAGCTGAAGCTGACTAATCTATTATCTTAATGTGCTTATTTACACCATGCTGAAGCATGGTGCTGATTTTACAAATAACAGTTATTATGACATTGAATTTCTTTAAATTCTTACTAAATACTTACCTCACTCAATTTAAACCGCTAAAAGCTTTTGATTATGAAGCTTAGGAAGGTTGAACAGTTTAATGTTACTGTAATGCAGTGAGGCACTGTTATTGGTGCCAAAAAAAAATCCCGGCAAAAAAGCCAGGACTTTAATTTTTTCATACACTCAATTTTAACCAAGATATGTTTTAAGCAGCTTGCTTCTGGAAGTATGCCGTAATCTTCTGATTGCTTTTTCCTTAATTTGTCGTACACGTTCCCTGGTAAGTCCAAACCTCTCTCCTATTTCTTCAAGTGTCATTTCCTGTATTCCTATTCCAAAGAATAACTTTATAATATCACGCTCCCGTTCAGTGAGAGTTGCCAGGGAACGTTCAATTTCCTTAATAAGCGATTCACTTAATAATGTTTTATCTGCCTTTGGAGAATCGTTATTTGGAAGAACATCAAGCAAACTGTTGTCTTCTCCCTCAATAAATGGAGCATCCATAGAAATATGTCTTCCCGACACTTTAAGTGTATCAGTAACTTTCTCTCTTGGCAGTTCCAAAGATTCAGCCAACTCTTCAGGTGACGGTTTTCTTTCAAACTCCTGTTCAAACTTTGAAAATGCTTTATTAATCTTATTCAGAGACCCAACCTGATTTAATGGCAGCCTGACTATCCGTGATTGCTCGGCTAATGCCTGCAGTATGGATTGTCTGATCCACCAAACAGCATAAGAAATAAATTTGAACCCCCTGGTTTCATCAAATTTTTCTGCTGCTTTAATCAGTCCGAGATTCCCTTCATTAATTAAATCAGGAAGACTAAGCCCCTGATTCTGGTATTGTTTAGCAACAGAAACAACAAACCTGAGATTGGCTCGTGTCAACTTCTCAAGAGCATCTCTATCTCCTTTTTTAATTCGCTGAGCTAATTCAACTTCTTCTTCAACCGAAATAAGTTCCTCTTTGCCAATTTCTTGTAAATACTTATCTAATGAAGCACTTTCTCTGTTGGTAATCGATTTGGTTATCTTTAATTGTCTCATTTTCCCTCCGTAACGAAAAATTTTTGCAAATGTATGTCTTTTTATCTAACCAGTCAAGGTTAATCCAAAAACATTTTTTTATTCTTCCATTATTCCACTATTCAAAAGAGTTCACGCAAAGAGACATAAGAAGCGCAAAGGACGCAAAGAAAAAATATTATTTGAAAAATCTTCAGTATTTAAATATCCTTAGCGATCTTTGCGAGAACTCTTCAATGGGAAATTTCTTCTCACTGCATCACAGCCACACTGCATCACAATTCTTATTTCCATCTTCCCATTATTCCATTCTTCCAGAGATGCTAATTTCTGAATTTATAACTAAAAAATGTGCCATTTGGCTGGACACCTTCTATTGAATATAGCGCCCTTCCTCCTCCAAGATTGTTTTTTATATCATCAACCTTATTAACTTTTTTATCATTTATACTGGTAATAATATATCCTTTTCTTAACCCCAGTTCTTTAAGCGGTCCATCACCAACATTAACAATCTTTACACCACCACTAATTCTGTACCTATCCATTACATCTCCCTCTAATTCTTCAAACTTTGCACCAAGAACCAGATCAGTAGACTGGATAATACTGGTATTACCTTGCATATTACGTAAAACAACTTCAAATTGTTTTGTTTTACCCTTCCTTTTTATAATAACTTTTACTTTTTCTTTCGGACGGAATTTCGCTATCTTTTCCTGTAATTCAGCAGTAGAATTTACTTTTAATGCGTTTATACTTATTATAATATCACCAACCTCTATACCAGCCTCAATTGCAGCACCATTCTCACGTAAACCATTAATATAAACCCCTTCAATCTTGTCCAGGTTCTTTTCTTTCACCAGTTCATCAGTTACATCCTGTATTGTAATACCGAGTATAGCCCTCTGTACTTCTCCGAATTCTTTCAGGTCTTCAATAACCTTCTTTACAATTGTAACAGGAATTGCAAATGAATTTCCCGCATATCCTCCATTCGGTGAAATAATTGCAGCATTTATCCCTACCAGTTCGCCTTTTGTATTTACAAGTGCTCCGCCACTATTACCTCTGTTAAGAGCTGCATCAGTTTGTATGAAGGATTCGATCCTGAACTCATCAGGAAGTATGCCCAGGTTTCTACCTTTGGCACTAACTATCCCTGCTGTAACGGTTGATGTCAAATTAAACGGGTTTCCTACAGCCAGAACCCAGTTTCCAAGCCGAAGTTCATCTGAATTTCCATATGGTACAAATATCAGATCCTTTGCCTTTATTTTTAATAAAGCAAGATCAGTACTGGGATCAACTCCGACTACCTTAGCTTCAAAAGTCCGTTTATCATTTAATACAACTTCAATCTCATCAGAATTTTCAACCACATGGTTATTGGTAATAATATAACCATCGGAGGAGGTAATTACCCCGGAGCCAAAACCAAGCATGGGTTGTGGATTCCTATAATATTGATCACCATAAAAGAATTCATATAATGGGTTACGTGCGCGTCTTGTCCGTTCTGTAACCGTTTTAACATGTACAACAGCATGTACTGTACGCTCAGCCGCATATGTAAAATCCAGATTTTCACCTTCAAAATTGGCAGGCAAATTGGTAAACTTTACTAATTCCTGATTAGCAAAACCATTGTCAGACTTAAATTCCGGCTTTTCGAATAAAAGAGTGTATGCAAATAATGCAATCATTCCCCCAACAACAGCTATTAGTATTGAACCAAATATTCTCTTTCTATTCATATCAGTTATTTTTTTATTTAACAATAAAAATACATAAAATCATCAATTTTTTAACAAATTCTATGCCTGTTATTCAAGTTTCTTAACTTTACAATTCATGAAACGTGCTGTCTAATGGTTTGTTGCACCTATTATCACATTTAACATAATTTAACTTATTTGGGCATGATACTTACATTTGAAAAATATCAAGGAGCCGGAAATGATTTTATTATTATTGATAACAGGAAAAATATCCTGGAACCAGGGGACAGAAAAAGAATTAAACAGCTTTGCGACAGAAAATTGGGTATTGGAGCTGATGGTCTTATGATGCTTTATGATCATAAGGAGGTTGATTTTGAAATGAAGTATTTTAATTCTAATGGATATGAAGGAACTATGTGTGGTAATGGTGGTCGTTGTATTGTTATGTTTGCAGAAAAAATAAAGCTAATAGAGAAAAAAACCAGGTTTATGACAAATGACGGGGTCTACACTGCAGAAATAACAGACACAACTGTCAGACTTAGAATGAAAGATGTTAAAACTATAAGGAAATCAGGGGATAGCTACTTAGTTGATACCGGATCACCTCATTATATTACTTTCAGAAATGATATAGATAATATCGATGTATATAATGAAGGAAGGAAACTGAGGAATAATCAAAAATTTAAACCTCATGGAATTAATGTGAATTTTGTAAAGGTTCAAAAAGATGGCTTATCAGTGAGAACGTATGAACGGGGTGTCGAGAATGAAACTATGTCATGCGGAACAGGAGTTGTTGCTGCTGCCATTGTTTCTGTTTATAGCGGACAAATTGACAGAGATAATGTTCCGGTTAAAACAAGGGGAGGAATCCTGAATGTGAGTTTCAGGACAACTGACAAAGTGTTTTTTTCAGATATTGTACTGGAAGGAGCTGCTACTTTTGTGTTCGGAGGAGAAATAAATGTATAACCAATAAATATATTAATCATGAAAAGACTACTTAAACAATCGATTGTTCTGATTTTTTTCTTTTACGTTACATGCAATATCTCTGCGATAGCACAGGAGAAGCAGGGTGAGCTTAACGAAACACTGGATAAACTAAACCATCAAATGGATAATTTGTACCACCGGTTAAATCAGATTGAAAAGGCCATTGATGATATTTACTGGTATAACAAAGTAGGTGATGTGGCATATATTGATAAAGTTTATATGTATGGTCCTCCTTTATGGAAAGAGAAAAATCCTGCAGCACAAGGCGCCGGCAATCCAGTTAAGTTCAGATCATATATATTTATCCCGAAAAATATTGACCCTGAAACAAAATACCCTCTGATTGTCTTTCCCCACGGGGGTGTTCATAGTAACTTCACTACTTATTATGCACATATTATAAGGGAATTGATGGCCCAGCAATATATTGTTGTCGCAGCAGAATATCGCGGAAGCACAGGCTACGGAGGAAGCCATTACCGAAAAATTGATTATGGAGGACTTGAGGTTGAAGATGTAGATGCCAGCAGGGCTTATATGATTGAGAATTATAATTTTGTTGATGCTTCAAGAGTAGGAATTATTGGATGGAGCCATGGAGGGTTAATCGCACTTCATAATATTTTTGATCATCCGGAAAATTATAAAGTTGCTTATGCGGGAGTACCGGTAAGTGATCTTATTGCCCGTATGGGATATAAAACTCAGGAATACCGTGACCTCTATTCAGTTGATTATCATATTGGTCAGACTGCCTATGAAAACGTTGAAGAATACAAACGCAGATCACCTGCCTGGCAAGCGCATAAATTGCAAACTCCTCTGCTTATTCATACCAATACCAATGATGCTGATGTGAATGTTCTTGAAGTCGAACATCTGATAAAATCACTAAAAGCAGAAGGTAAAAATTTTGAATATAAAATATACCAGGATGTGCCTGGAGGACATTCATTTAACAGGATGGACACCAGGATAGCAAAAGAAATCAGGCTTGAGATATATAAATTTCTTGATGGTTACCTCGAGCCACCGGAAAAACTGGAAACAATAATGGATTTGCATAAAGCTGCTTATAAGTATTGAAATTGCTTTTGACTTATTAAGATGTTGTGTTGCAATGAGGTGATTAGATATTTTTCTTTACTTCATCCACAGTGACATATTTTCGTACCTCAAATTTTACCCTGTGAAACCCCAGCATAGCTGCAAGCAACGAAGTTGCTGTTTCACAGGGAGAACCCAGACACAGTCATTCTTCCCTGTGCGGGGGCAGGTACGGCAAGTGTCGCATTTCACGTGGCAGGCCTTCAACAATCACCGTTCATCGTTCCAAAGTGTTACGGATTGAAATTCACGATTTAATCTTCACTTTTGCCTTTTGCCTTCTGCCTTACAGATCATACAGGTCAATAAGATAAATAAGTGAAGCAATAGCAGCACTTCCCAGTTGCAGCTCCCTGTGGTTAACAGTCTCAAAACTATCATTTGCTGAGTGATGATAATTAAAGTATCGTTGTGTATCAGGGATATAGCTGATTAACAGGGTGCCAAATCTGCGTAGCTGACCAATATCTGCTCCTCCCCCGCCTTGTTTGAACCAATAAATTCCATAAGGCTCAAAATGTTTCTTCAATTCATACAGGTTTTCCAACCGTTCCCCTTCAGCACTGAACCCAAATCCAACCGGTGACAATACTCCGCGATCAGATTCAAGAGCAGCATAATGTTTTTCGTTATGTTCTTCAGCCCACCTGGCATATTCTATTGCTCCGCTTTGTGCCATTTCTTCATCCATGAACATAACGGCGCGGATAGTTCTTTTAGGTTTTATACCAAGTACTTTAAATAATCTTAGCACCTCAATTGACTGAATACATCCCCCACCATCATCATGAGCTCCCTCACCCGGTCCCCACGCATCCAAATGTCCTCCTATGGTAATAATCTCATCAGGAAACACTGTTCCTTTGATCTCCCCTACCACATTCGCGGACTCCGTTTCCGGATAATTTTTGCAGTTTGTAATAAAATGGAATTTTAGCTCCGTATCTGTTTCCAACCACCTGCTTAGGGTATCTGCTCCATTAGTGCTTATTGACACTGCAGGTATATACGGACCATTTTCACTATACCTGGTTACACCTGTATGTGGCACATCATCATGTGCCAGGGTAAGCGACCTTATAACTACACCCTTTGCCCCGAATTTTGCTGCTGCTGCTGGTCCGGCGGTACGTTGTGCGGCTGCCCCGCCATATGCTGAAAAAGTATTTCCTACAGTAGGATCCATCGGGCGGTTAAAAAAGACTATTTTTCCCTTTATGCTTTCTATTCCCAAAGTTTCAAGTTCACCAATACTTTTCACTTCAACAACCTGCGATATTACTCCATCTTTACCGGTTCCCGGAGATGCTCCAAGTGCAGAAACAGGGACCTCCAATGATCCGAATCGAGATGATACTATCATACCAAATTCAACAGTACCTCTTTCCCAGTGAGGGACAGTTACTTTCTGCAAAAAAACATGTGAAAGGTCCATCTCCTCCATAACCTGCCTCGTAAACTCAACCGCGGCTGCCGCTTCAGAAGTACCGGCAATTCTTCCTGCTGTATTCTTACATAAAAACCTAAGATTCTCATATGCTTCATTGCTGGTAAGCGCTTCATCGAAAATAGACTTAACAACTTGTTCCGGTGAGGGTTGGCTAACAGAAGGAAATGATATAATTGCTGCCAGAATAATGGTGAAGACCAGCTTTTTCATCTGTTTAAAATTTTGTAATAATAATAAAGAGAATATAGCTTCGCAACTGGTTACTGATTATCCCGAATTTCCCAAAATCTTTGATTTGGTTAGAAATTCGAGGATCCTCGAAAAAATATGAAATCAAAGATTTCTGTTTTTTCGGGACTGGTTACTGGTTACAGTGTTACCGATTATGTGTTATGTGTTAAGAGTTTCGGGTTAACTTGAAATATGTAACATGGAACATTCTTTTGGCAGATCAGGCATCAATATTGGCATATTTGGCATGACTTTCAATAAATGCACGTCTTGGAGGTACCTCATCGCCCATTAGCACTGAGAATATCCGGTCAGCATCTGCAGCACTGGCAATCGTTACCTGACGAAGAGTTCGGTGTTCCGGATCCATAGTAGTATCCCAGAGTTGTTGGGCATTCATTTCACCCAAGCCTTTGTATCGCTGAATATTTACAGCACTTTCTTTGCCTTGTCCAAATTCCTTCACAACTTTTTTTCTCTCCTCTTCAGACCAGCAATATCTTTCTTCTTTCCCTCTTTTTATAAGGTAAAGCGGAGGGGTTGCTATATAGAGGTATCCCTGCTTAATAAGGTCCAGCATATACCTGAAAAAGAAGGTCATAATAAGAGTAGTTATATGACTTCCATCAATATCGGCATCAGTCATAATTATGATCTTATGATATCTTAAACCGTCAAGGTTAAGCGCTAAACTATCCTCTTCTGTTCCGATAGTAACACCAAGAGCAGTGAACATGTTTCTAATCTCTTCATTCTCAAACACTTTATTCTGCATTGCCTTCTCAACATTAAGTATCTTACCCTTTAACGGTAAAATAGCTTGAAATTTCCTGTCCCTTCCCTGTTTTGCTGTACCACCGGCTGAATCACCCTCAACAAGATATATTTCACTATTTGCCGGATCCTTGTCAGCACAGTCGGCTAGTTTCCCGGGCAAACCGGCACCTGACAGTACTGATTTTCGCTGAACCAGTTCTCTTGCCTTTCTTGCAGCGTGTCGTGCTGTAGCAGCAAGTACTACTTTTTGAACTATAATCTTAGCATCCTTGGGATTCTCCTCAAGATAATTTGTAAGCAGTTCACTAACAGACTGATCAACAGCACCCATAACTTCAGAATTACCCAACTTGGTTTTAGTCTGCCCCTCAAACTGAGGTTCCTGTACCTTACATGAGATAATAGCAGTAAGTCCTTCACGAAAGTCATCACCAGAAATATCAAATTTTAGCTTGGCAAGCATTCCGGATTTTTCAGCATAAGCTTTAAGAGTTCGTGTTAATCCCCGTCTGAAACCTGCCAGATGAGTACCCCCTTCAATTGTATTTATATTGTTAATATATGAATGAATATTTTCAGAATAAGAAGTATTGTACTGAAGGGCAATCTCAACAGGTATGTCATTTTTAATTGTTTCAATCTGAATACAATCTTTGGTCAGCGGTTCCCTTGATTCATCAAGGAAATTCACAAATTCTTTTAACCCTTCCTGAGAGTAAAATTCTTCTTTCCTTATCCCCCCGTTTCCATTACTGTTATCATTACCGTTCTCATTTCCGTTCTCATCCGAATTCCTAAAATCAGCAATCGATAAACGTATGCCTTTATTCAGAAAAGCCAACTCACGAAGCCGGGCAGATAGTATCTCAAAATTAAATGAAGTGGTAGTAAATATTGTATTATCAGGTGTGAACGTTATTATCGTACCTGTAATATCGGTATTACCGGTTTCTCTGACATCTGATAATGGTTTCCCTCTTTCATATTCCTGGATATACACTTTTCCGTCACGATGTACTTCAGCCTTCAAAATCGAAGATAAACCATTAACACAAGAAACACCCACTCCATGGAGTCCTCCCGATACCTTATAAGAATCTTTATCAAATTTCCCTCCTGCATGAAGCATTGTCATTACCACTTCAAGAGCCGATTTCCCCTCTTTCTCATGAATATCTACAGGTATACCACGGCCATCATCAAGAACAGTAACAGATCCATCTTCGTTAAGTGAAACTTCAATATTACTGCAATACCCTGCCAGTGCTTCATCAATCGAATTATCAAGTACTTCATGTACAAGGTGATGTAAACCTTTAACACTTATATCACCAATAAACATTGCAGGACGTTTTCGTACCGCTTCAAGCCCTTCAAGGACTTGTATATTCTCTGCTAAATATTCTTCTTTATAGTTATTTTTTTTCAATTCCATTTTTTTATCATTATACATTAATCAAAATCCCAAAACCTCATGGGGTTTTCATATACATCTCATTTACAATAAATTACCAAGATTAAATAATCAACTGCGTTTTCTTATCTATATCATCAATTATAGTGAAGTCATTTTATTTAATTCGGGGATAATAATAAATCTACTATTTAAATGATTATCAAACAATTATAAGTATATCCCTGCTGTATTTTTTGACTCACCAAATATAACAAATTTCAATGATTTTTAGGTTAATAAAAACAAGAAAATTCGTGTTTTTTCAACAAAAGATCAACACTTTTGTTCACAAAGGTTATTTTTTGCTAATTTGTTATGTAAAAAGGTAATAATTAGGTGAGTAGTAAGGGTTACTGGTTGCTGGGTATTCACCTCATTTCCTCTTCTTCACTTTTGTCTTTTTACTTTTTACTTTTATCTTCTTCGTACGCTGTAGCTTTAGCGTAGGTGTATTACTCTTCCCTTTTCCCTTTTGCCTTCTGCCTTTTGCCTTTCCTATAACGAATAAGTAATCCCTCCCATTACCATAAATCCCTGACCAGGGTACTGGTTCCATTTCTGATACCTTGAAGAGGTTAGATTATAAAACCTGAGAAAAGCAGATAAGATTTTTGTGTATCTGTATTCAATTCCAAAATTGATATCAATTATACCGTCAAGAGTGAATTCATTAGCCCCTGAGCTGTCATACGATTTAATATATCTTTTACCTGAACCAATAATATCAACATTGACCAGAATTTTATCCCGGAGATTATACCTTGTCGAAACAGTTAAGTCCCAGGCAGGTTTATGCCAGGGTCTGTCCTGATTTGTCATTGCGTATTTATAGTAACTTCCGCTTAAAAACAGGGACAGGTGATCTACCGGGCGAGCTAAAATTTCACCATGTATTGTTGTGAGCTGTACATCATCATACTCAGTATAAAATTGATTACCAAGAATATCTGAAGTATCATTCACATAGAAATACATATCATTAACCAGTTTGTAAGAGACTCTCAGTTTATATGATGATAAGGAATTGATATTCCCGTTTAATCCCCCGTACATATTAAGTTTGTGATTGGTGTTTCTTACTTGTACCCCGGATTTTACATAAGGGTTTTCCCACGCAATTTTCTGAAAATTAATTACTTCCAGATTACCTGAAATACCGATATAAGCACTGAGTATGTTATCAACTACAGCAATTTGTAAAAGGGCATCCGGATAAAAATGTGTTGATGTCTTATTTTCATTATTTTCAAAAACAGCATCCACACCGGCTTTAAGCCTCCACTCGCTGGTCTTTTTCTTAAACCATGGGCTTAACCCGATAATACTATTTTTACTTGTTAATAAATCTCCGGTTTCATCAATATAGTTATAAGAAAAATCAACACCAAACAAAATGTTTTCCCGCAACAAACTGAACTCACCGTAAGTAAAAACATTGTTTTCAGTATAATTGAATTTATCGGCAAAATAGTTATACTTCACCTGAATATTATAGTTTAAATGATTTGAATCAATATAACTGGAACGATATGCGAGTTGAGCGTTGAGTTTCAGAAAATTTTGTTTAATAGCTTCTTTTT
>JAUVHQ010000307.1 GCA_030593185.1 Bacteroidota bacterium | reverse complement strand
AATAATTTATCAAAAGCTTAAAAAGGGAATTGCAAAATATCCTCCAATAAGTATTACAGGGTTATCTAAGAAAGATAAAATAAAACTGAAAAACCAGCTTTCACTTTATATTAGCACATGATAAAAACCGATCTGATATACCCTTGTCAAGCCAAAAGGCAAAAGGTAAAAGGCAAAAGCGAAGAAGGAAGAGCGTAGAGCAGAGTGCAAAGGGGAAAGAAGTAAAAAGGAAGAAGTAGGAAGTAGAATTAAATGAAATATTTAAGCAAGAATGCCATAAATCATTTAACACAAGTATTTTAGCTAAATCTATTGTGGTTTATAAAAATCTTAAATCATGAAGTAAATCATATTTTTTTTCTTCCCGGGTAATTAATTTTACTGCGAATTTATTATTTGAAAATAAAGCATAACAAATAAAATAACTATACTTATGAATGTTAATCAAATAATTTCGAATCTTGAGAAAAAGCATCCCGGAGAAAATGAATATCTTCAGGCTGTCAAGGAAGTCCTGGAATCAATTGAAGAGATCTATAACGAGAACCCGCAGTTTGAAACTGCCGGCATTATTGAAAGGCTTGTTGAACCTGACAGAATTTTTACTTTTAAGGTACCATGGACTGATGATGAAGGGAATACTCATGTTAATCTTGGGTGCCGGATCCAATTCAATAATGCTATTGGTCCGTATAAGGGCGGTTTGCGTTTTCACCCAAGCGTTAATTTAAGCATATTGAAATTCCTGGGATTTGAACAAATATTCAAGAATAGCCTTACTACTCTACCCATGGGTGGAGCAAAGGGAGGCAGTGATTTCAATCCCAAAGCGAAATCCAAATTAGAGATCATGCGTTTTTGCCAGTCTTTTATGTTAGAACTATGGAATAATATCGGAGCTGAAACAGATATTCCGGCAGGAGATATTGGTGTTGGTGGTCAGGAAATTGGATTCCTGTATGGGATGTATAAAAAACTGACCAGGAAACACACAGGTGTCCTAACAGGAAAAGGATTGAATTGGGGAGGTAGTCTTGTCCGCCCGGAAGCAACAGGGTTCGGCAATGTATATTTTGCAAAAGAAATGCTTCAAAATATCGGGGAATCATTTAAGGATAAAACAGTTGCAGTATCAGGTTTCGGAAATGTTGCCTGGGGAGCAACTCAAAAAGCCATTGAACTTGGAGCTAAAGTGGTTACTCTTTCCGGCCCGGATGGATATGTTCATGATCCCGATGGGATATCAGGCGAAAAAGTCGATTACATGCTCGAATTGAGAGCTACAAATGATGATATTGTTGAGCCTTATGCACAGGAATTCAAAAGTGCTAAATTCATTCCGGGAAAACATCCATGGGAAGTAGATGTGGATATTGCTCTTCCCTGTGCAACTCAAAATGAACTGGATGCTGATGATGCAACTAACCTGGTGAATAACAAGGTTATTTGTGTTAGTGAAGGCGCTAATATGCCAAGCACTCCTGAGGCAATAGAGATTTTCCAGAAAAACAAGATCCTTTTTGCACCCGGAAAAGCTGCTAACGCAGGTGGTGTAGCTACTTCAGGACTTGAAATGACCCAGAATTCGATGAAGATGAATTGGACAAGGAAAGAGGTAGATGATAAGCTTCATCAGATCATGAGGGATATACACCATGCATGTAAAACTCATGGTACACAAAAAGATGGTTATATCGATTATGTTAAAGGAGCGAATATTGCAGGGTTCCTCAAAGTTGCCAATGCAATGCTCGATCAGGGCATAGTTTGATAATGGAAAGAAATTCCCTGGTATATAAAATAGCTATTAGTCTTATTCCTGGAGTTGGAACTGTAACAGCAAAAAAACTTATTGCTTATGCAGGAAGTATTGAAGCTGTTTTTAATGAACCGGCTTCTAAACTTGAAAAAATACCCGGGGTTGGCACCTTGCTTGCTAAAAAAGTTACAACCCCGGGGATAATTGAAAAAGCTGACAAAGAATTCGAGTATATTCAGAAGAAGAATATAAAAGCCCTCTATTATCTCGATGAAGAATACCCTGAACGTTTGAAACATTGTCCTGATGCCCCGATTATTTTATTTTTACAGGGAAACCTGAACCTGAACCATGAAAAGGTCATTAGTATTGTAGGAACCCGGAAAGCAACGGAAAGAGGCAAGGACATATGTAACAAACTTGTATCAGATCTTGCTGAAAGAAAACACAATCCGGTTATTGTAAGCGGACTTGCATATGGAATTGATGTTTGTTCACATAAAGCCGCTTTAAAAAACAACCTTCACACTGTAGCAGTTCTGGGCCATGGACTTGAAACTCTCTACCCTGCTTCACACAAATCAGTTGCCAATGAAATACTGAAAGAAGGAGCTCTGGTCTCCGACTTTATGAGTTATGAATGGGCCGAAAAGAACAACTTTGTTAAAAGGAACCGAATTATTGCCGGGCTGGCAGATGCCACTATTGTGATTGAGTCAGGTCCCAAAGGTGGAGCACTGATCACTGCCGACCTGGCTAACTCGTACAACAGGGATGTTTTTGCATTCCCCGGAAGAGTGAACGACAATTACTCACAAGGATGTAACCGGTTAATTAAGATCAATAAAGCTGCTCTAATTGAAGGAGTTGAAGACTTAGAATATATAATGGGTTGGGATCCGCCCGGAAAAATCAAAAAAGCAATTCAAAAACAACTGTTCAGAGAACTCTCGCAAGAAGAAATAAAACTGGTGGATATCATAAAAAAACGGGGTGATCTGCCAATTGACAGCATCTGCCTTGAGGCAAAAATGCCGGTAAGTAAAGTATCACCAATACTCTTAAACCTGGAGTTCGCTGGAATTGTTAAAAGCCTTCCGGGAAAAGTTTATACACTCGTATCAGGATAATCTTTAGTCTTAGGCAGTAACAAAAGCAATAGAGGGATTATTGTAATTTCCTTCCCGTTTTTCCAGGAAGTTTGAGGTTTAAGGTTTGAATTCACGAAATCCTTTGCTCTTTACTCTCCGCTCTTCACACTGTAACTCTGCGATTATATTTATTAAAGAATTAACCGCCAAGTACGCTAAGGAGGCGCTAAGAGCGCAAAGTACAAATATTTTTATGCGAACTTTGCGCCTTCTTTGCGATCTCTGCTGTTAGTT
>JAUVHQ010000292.1 GCA_030593185.1 Bacteroidota bacterium | reverse complement strand
GTTCAGCAAGCAAGAGTTGATTTCGAGCAAAATATCTTCCTTAATGTTGCTCAATTTAACCTGCAGGATGATCAGCTTTATTCAGCTGCTAAAGCTGATACTATTGCCAGGAAACGCTATGAGGTTTCCAAGCAACGATTCCTTATAGGCAAGATTGATGTCCTTGACCTGAATGTTGCTGATACGGAAAAAGATGTAGCAAAAAGAGAATATCTTTCTGCATTGCGGAACTACTGGACATATTTTTATACAGTCAGACGCCTTACTCTTTATAATTTTGAATATGACCTTCCTCTGTCAGCCGATTTCACAAAACTGGTTGATTGATAACTAATCAGTCGGCAGTTCACAGTCTGCAGTCAACAATCTGCAAGAAAGCAAATAACAATCAAACAATTATAACGCACGATCACTTATTCACATTCCCGATAAATCGGGGCTAAAAAGTATAAATAGCCCGGTCTTTAGATTGCCGACTGCAGACTGAAGATTGCAGACTTAATAATGCAAAGTATAGTGAAATTAACCATTTTGGGCATTCCAAACTTTTTATGCTAAGCGCAGCCGAAGCGAAGACACTGAATAGTTACAATATTTAAATAAAAACAAGTTGCAAAACATGTTGTAATATGGACATTAATTAGTATATTGTGGTAATAGAAATAGTTTGAAATTCTAACCTGTAAAATTTTTATAATTATGAAAATCACTGTAATAGGCGCAGGCAATGTTGGTGCAACTTGTGCTGATGTAATGGCTCGTAAAGAGCTGGCAAACGAGATTGTTCTGGTTGACATTATCGAAGGTATTGCTGAAGGTAAAGCTTTGGATATGTGGCAAACAGCCCCTGTTGACGGAACCGATACCCGTGTAGTTGGTGTAACTAACGATTATTCCAAAACAAAGGATTCGGATATTATTGTTATCACTTCAGGAGTTCCCAGGAAACCTGGAATGTCGAGAGATGATCTGATCGGAACAAATGCGAAAATTGTTAAAAGTGTCACTGAACAGGCTATTAAGTATTCACCCGATGCTATTATTATTGTAGTAGCTAATCCTCTGGATGTTATGACATATACTGCCAGTTTGGTTTCAAAGAAAAGCCGGATGAAAGTGTTCGGTATGGCAGGTATTCTTGATACATCAAGGTTAAAAGCTTTTGTGGCTGCAGAATTAAATGTTTCAACACGTGATATCCAGACATTATTACTTGGCGGACATGGCGATACAATGGTGCCGTTGCCCAGTTATACAACTGTTAGCGGAATTCCTATCACTCAGCTTCTTGATAAAGATAAGATTGAAGCAATTGTACAAAGAACCCGTGGTGGCGGCGGCGAGATAGTTAAACTTCAGGGCACTTCAGCATGGTATGCACCGGGAGCAGCTGTTGCACAAATGGTTGAATCTATTGTTCGTGATCAGCACAGGATCCTTCCTGTTTGTGTAGAACTGAAAGGTGAATACGGAATGAAAGATGTTTTCCTCGGAGTGCCGGTTAAGCTTGGAAAAGAAGGTATTGAAGAAATAATTGAGGTAGATCTTAACAAGGAAGAAATGGAACTGTTGATAGCGTCTTCTAACGCAGTTAAAAATGTTATGGGAGTTTTTGATAACATGAACCTTTTCTAATAGATAGAACTTATTTATATTTGCATTTATATTTATATTTCTGTGAATAAAAAAATGCCCCGGCGGGGCATTTTTTTATTATCTTTGCGGAACTTTCAAAAAACGATAAATTAATATTAAACAGGAATAAAAATAATTGATATGCGTAATAGAGGAGTAATTATTTTATTTGCCATAGCGCTAACATTTGTCACAGTCTACCAGCTTTCGTTTACCGTAAGAAGTTATTTCGTAAAACAGAATTCTGTAGAATATGCCCGGGGTGACTTGGGGAAAGAAACTGATTATCTTGATTCGATAGCAGGACTGAATAAGAATGAGTGGAGTTTTATGGGGAATACATATAAAGAGGTTCAGGAGAAAGAGTTAAATCTGGGCCTTGACCTGAAAGGAGGAATGAATGTAGTTCTTGAAATTTCTGTGGTTGATGTTGTTAAAGCTTTGTCAAACTATAGTAAAGATACAACTTTTATCAGCGCCATACAATTAGCCCAGGATTATCAGAAAAACAGCCAGGAGGATTTTATTACTCTTTTTGGAAAAGCTTTTGAAGAAATAGACCCGAATGCAAGATTAGCTGCAATTTTTGGAACACTTGACCTGAAAGAGAAAGTTGATTTTAATTCCACTAACCAGGAAGTTCTGAAAGTATTGAAGGATGAAACCCAGGTTGCAATTGACAATTCATTCAATATTCTGAGGAGCAGGATTGACCGGTTTGGTGTTGCTCAACCAAATATTACAAAGCTTGAAACACAAGGAAGGATTATGGTTGAATTACCAGGGGTAAAAGATCCCGAAAGAGTTAGAAACCTGCTCCAGAGTACTGCCCATCTTGAATTTTGGGAAACTTATGAAAATTCTGAAGTATATCCTTACCTGATAGAAGCAAATAATATCCTGCAAGAAATTCAGGGAGATCTTATGCCGGAAGAAGATGCAGGGAAATCTGAGGATTCCGAAATCGAACCTGAATCTGAACCTGTTGCCGTCCAGGATTCTGCTGTTGAAGAATCCCTCCTTGACATGATTGAAGCTGATACAATGGCTGAGACAGGGGAACCTGAAAATATTGAACAGTTCAATCTGCATAATCCATTATTTGCAGTGCTTTATCCACATATAATTAACGGACAACTTGTTCCGGGTAGTGTTATCGGATTTTCTCATTACAGGGATACAGCCAACGTGAATGAGTTTCTTAGTATGAAGCAGATACGATCCCACTTCCCCAGGGATATAAAGTTCTTCTGGTCTGTTAAGCCTTATAAATATGATGAAACACAAACTCTGTATGAACTTCGTGGGATTAAGGTTACCACCCGTGATGGGAGAGCTCCTCTGAGTGGTGATGTAATCACTTCTGCAAGAACAGCACAAAGTCAATACTCGGCAAACGTAGAGGTTAATATGTCAATGAATGCCGAAGGTGCAAAAACATGGGCAAGAATGACCCGGGAGAATGTTGGCAGGTGTATTGCAATTGTTCTGGATGGTTATGTTCGTTCAGCACCCACGGTGCAAAATGAAATTAAAGGTGGTAGTTCCGAAATTACCGGTGACTTTACTATTGAAGAAGCAGAAGACCTTGCAAATATACTTAAATCAGGTAAGCTGCCTGCTCCGGCAAATATTATT
>JAUVHQ010000208.1 GCA_030593185.1 Bacteroidota bacterium | reverse complement strand
GCCTTTCCAGATGGCAACGGCAATTGATCTTGCCGGACGCGATGTACTTGATGCCGTTCAGATGTCAGTTAACCCTAAAGTAATCGATACACCGGCAGTTACTGCTGTTGCTAAGGACGGAATTCAGCTGGTTTCTAAAGCGAGGGTAACTGTACGGGCAAATATTAAACAATTGGTAGGTGGGGCAGGAGAGGAAACCGTGCTTGCAAGAGTGGGAGAAGGAATAGTGTCCTCAATCGGATCCTCCACTTCCCATAAAGCTGTTCTTGAAAATCCGGATTCAATATCAAGGGTAGTGCTGGAAAAAGGTCTGGATTCCGGTACGGCATTTGAAATCCTTTCTATCGATATTGCAGATATAGATATTGGTAAAAATATTGGGGCAGTACTGCAAATGGACCAGGCTAATGCTGATAAGAATATTGCACAGGCAAGAGCTGAAGAGAGACGCGCAATGGCAGTTGCTGTTGAACAGGAAATGATAGCCAAGGCCCAGGAGGCAAGAGCAAAAGTTATTGAAGCAGAAGTCAAAGTACCGTTGGCTATTGCAGAGGCATTTAAAGTAGGAAACCTGGGAATTATGGATTACTATAAGTTTAAAAATATTCAGGCTGATACATCAATGAGAGATTCTATCGCGCAGCCGGGGAAAGGAAATACCAGCAAGCCAAAGGATAAATAGACAGTAAAAGGATAAATCTTTCTCTGTGTTTCATATTGCTCAGACTCAATTGTTGTCAGTACTTGAAATAGTTCGAAAAAGGTATTATGGTTGACTGAAATTATGTAAACCTCATTTATTGCCATTCAGGCAAAAATTAATAACATAATAAATTGCCGAAATGAAAAAATGTATCAGTCTTATCCTGTTTCTTATTGTTAGTAATAGTGTAATTCTGGCGCAGAGAACTGAGTTGTGTGAGATGGAAGTACTGCTTGGTGGTGGACCGAACTTGTTTTTTTGTGATATTGGTGATGGGGGGATCGGACCTGTAGGTTTTATTGCAGCTAGATATTATGTCAAAAATGATATTGTTGCCAGACTTAATTTGGCATATGCAGTAGGAATTGACACGGATGAAGGTACTAAAAACTTCACGAGGAAATATAGCTACAAAACCCAAATTATTGAAAGTACAATCCAGCTTGAATACTATTTTTTCTATTCAGACCTTTTTGGGAGAAAAGATTGGGATGGACTTGTTCTGAATGTACCCAAATTAGGATTATATGCATTTGCGGGAGCAGGAACAATCTTTTCTAACCCAAATCCTGAAGCAGGAAACCAGGACTATACCTTTGACGATGATTATAGCAAAATCTCCCTGGTTGTTCCATATGGACTTGGTATGCAATATAGGTTAAACAAGAAATGGGCAGCAAGCTTTGAAGTAGGCAGAAGGTTTATACTTTCAGACTATCTGGATGGATTTTCCCCTGAAGCATCGGACAAAAATGACATGTACTATTTTGCCCTGATAAGTGTAAATTATAGATTTATGCCTTTTTCAGGAATAAAGTAGAATTCGAAAAGTTTATAAGTTTATAAGTTTAGAAGTGAGAGAAGTTTTTTTCTCAACAGACCATTGATGCTTATCTGTTTAGGTATCACTTCAATATCTTACAAATAAACAAATAAACAAATAAACAAATAAACAAATAAACAAATCAACTATTTAAATTATTAATCTAATACATGCCGGATTCTATGATTACCTTCTTTATTACCTCTCAGAATAATATTATTGCAGTTGGATCGCAAACTAAACTTTCAGAGGAACAGGAAAAGAAAATTCAATGGTTATTTAACGATGCTGATTTGTTTGAAGGAAACATGGTAAATGGGCCATTTATCGGACCCAGAAAAGAAATGATAACTCCATGGAGTACCAACGCAGTTGAAATTACACAAAACATGGGAGTTGACGGGATTGAGCGAATAGAGGAATTTTTCAGATCAGAATCAGAAAATCCATCATTCGATCCAATGTTGCAGGCATACTACAAAAATCTTGATCAGCAATTATTTACAATTGAAAAAACACCTGATCCGGTAATTGAAATTGAGAATATTACTGAGTATAACAGGAAAGAAGGATTAGCTCTGAATAATGAAGAGATACAATACCTGGAGTCTTTGAGTAAAAGACTGAATCGTAAATTAACAGATAGTGAAGTGTTTGGCTTTTCCCAGGTTAATTCAGAGCATTGCAGGCATAAGATCTTTAACGGTGTGTTTTTTATTGATGGTAAGGAAATGGAATCTTCCCTTTTTCAACTCATTAAACGAACCGCAAAAATAAATCCTAACAAAGTTGTTTCTGCCTATGTAGATAACTGCTCTTTTACTGAGGGTCCTGTTGTTGAACAATTTGCGCCGGAGAAACAGGATGAAGCATCATTCTTCAAAATACGGGATATTAAAACTGTCCTGTCACTTAAAGCCGAAACTCATAATTTTCCCACAACAGTTGAACCTGTCAACGGAGCATCTACCGGGACAGGGGGAGAAATACGGGACAGAATAGGAGGCGGGAAAGCTGCAATACCTCTTGCAGGAACAGCCGTGTATATGACTGCCTATCCGCGTCTTGAGAATGACCGGAAGTGGGAGAAAAAATTCACCGAAAGGAAATGGTTGTACCAGACTCCGGAACAAATTCTGATCAAAGCATCCAATGGGGCAAGTGACTTCGGAAATAAGTTCGGCCAACCTTTAATTTGTGGTAGCTTGTTAACATTTGAACATCAGGAGGATGGAAGAAAATGGGGCTATGATAAAGTTGTAATGCTTGCAGGGGGTGTTGGTTTTGGGAATATTAACGACAGTGTGAAAGATATTCCTGAAAAAGGAGATATGATCATACTTCTTGGAGGCGATAATTACCGGATCGGAATGGGAGGAGGAGCTGTGTCATCTGTGTCTACAGGTGAATATGACCATGCTATTGAACTGAATGCTGTGCAACGAGCCAATCCTGAGATGCAAAAAAGAGTGTTCAATGCAATAAGAGCGCTTGCAGAATCTTCAGTCAATACCATTGTTTCAATACATGACCATGGTGCCGGTGGGCATCTTAATTGCTTGTCGGAATTGGTGGAGAAAACAGGTGGAATTATTTATATTGATAAATTACCTGTTGGTGATCCGACTTTGTCGGCAAAGGAGATAGTTGGAAATGAGTCGCAGGAAAGAATGGGCCTGATTGTGAAGAAAAAAGATGTTGATCAGCTAAGAAAAATTGCTGAACGTGAAAGAGCCCCTTTCTATATAATTGGTGAGGTTACGGGTGATCATAGGTTTACCTTTGAGGATCCGGTGAATAATAAGAAACCTGTCAACCTTGATCTGGCAGATATGTTTGGAAAGCCTCCGAAAACAATTTTGGACGATAGAACGACATCAATTGGGTTTGATAAACTTTTATATGACCCGGAGATGCTTGAGGAATATATAGAACAGGTGTTGCAAATTGAAGCTGTCGCCTGCAAAGATTGGCTTACAAATAAAGTTGACAGGTCGGTTACCGGCAAAATTGCAAAACAGCAGTGTGCAGGACCGCTGCAATTACCTTTGAACAATTTGGGTGTGGCTGCAATTGACTACAGGGGAAAAAAGGGGGTCGCTACTTCTATCGGACATGCACCAGTGGCAGGTTTGATCGATTCTGCTGCCGGGTCGGTACTCTCTATTGCCGAAGCACTTACTAACCTGGTATGGGCACCTCTTGAGGACAGAATAAAAAGTGTTTCATTGTCGGCAAACTGGATGTGGCCAAGCAGGAATCCCGGTGAGGATGCAAGACTATACAGGGCTGTAGAAGCAGCCAGTGATTTTGCCGTTTCACTCGGTATCAATATTCCTACCGGGAAAGATTCTCTTTCAATGACACAGAAGTATAAAGATGATGTTGTCTATGCACCCGGTACCGTGATAATATCAGCTTCAGGAGATGTGAAAGATATTCGCAGAGTTGTTGAACCTGTTATTGTAAATGACACTGAAACAGCTCTTCTCTATATCGATCTCTCGAAAGACAGGAAAAAACCCGGTGGCAGCAGTTTTGCCCAGGTGATCAATAAAATTGGAGAAGAGGTGCCGGTTGTTAAGGATCCCGGTTATTTTAAAAAAGCATTTAATACTGTTCAGGATCTGATTATGGATGATCTGATACTTGCGGGTCATGATATTTCATCAGGCGGGCTGATCACAACCCTGCTGGAAATGACCTTCTCCAATACTGAAGGGGGGATGCGGGTTGATCTGTCAAAAATTGGAGAAGAGGATCCTGTAAAGTTACTGTTTAGTGAAAATCCGGGAATTGTTATCCAGGTGAAAGAGGTGGAGAGGGTAAAAAAGATACTAGGTAATGAGGAAATCACTTATCATGTAATCGGGTCTCCATCTTCAGACAGGAAATTAACCATATTGCATGGGGCAAACATCTATAATTTCAATATTGATGAGCTAAGGGATACATGGTTCAGGACTTCTTACATACTGGATAAAAAGCAAACTATGGGCGATTCGGCTATGAAAAGGTTTAATAATTACAAAAAAAATAAGCTTTCATATAATTTCAAAGAGTTTACCGGGAGGTTTGAAGCTTATGGTATCAGTCCTGACCGCAGAAAAGAGACAGGTGTAAAAACTGCTATAATAAGGGAAAAGGGTG
>JAUVHQ010000248.1 GCA_030593185.1 Bacteroidota bacterium | reverse complement strand
AAGGGGCAGAGTCCAACATAATTCACTCCCCTTTTCTTCAGAGTAACAAAATCCTGTACCACATCAACAATTTCAACACTGTCCATTATTTTTTCAATCGTAACCCTGTCAATCATCTGCTTTATTGTTAATCAAACTTTTTATTAATTAATAACAATTAACCTGAAAAATTCTATGCTAAATTACATAATAATTTATCAGTAGTAACTAATAAGTACTTAAAGTGAACTAAAGTTAAGAGTGCCTAAAGTTGAGAAAAGAAGAGGAAGAAGTTTAAGTGAACTAAAGTTAAGAAAATGAGTAAATGATAAAATGACTAAATGGGAATAGAAGAAGTTATAACTTTAGGCATTTTAGGCACTTTAGACACTTTAGGCACTAAATAGTTACAAAAAAAATTAATTGTTCCGTTACAATGTTTTTTAACTGAAATAGTTCATTTTTCTCCTATTTGTCTATATTTATCTGTTATCTTTTGTTTTTCTCATTAAACAAAAACCAGATGAAACTTCCATGTATTATTAATGCACAAACAAAAATGATTAAATAACGGTTGCTCAACAGTATACGGATTTTTTCACATGGAAGTTCACGAGCGGGTTTGCGCCATGGGTTTTTGTGGGAGCGAGTAACAAATACCACAGAACTTGTAAAAAGGTAGAAAATATAAGTAACCTTGTCACTAACATATAGGATTTAAACGTATGAAAAGATTAGTAATAATTGCTGGAGTCTTTATTTTTTTTACACTATTTTCTTATACACAGGATCCTGTAAAAGTATACAGGAAGGGTATACCTTTTCTGAAAAATTATTCTCCGGATGAAACAGGTGCGGGTTCTCAGAACTGGGCTGTTATAATGGATAATCGCGGTGTCATGTATTTCGGTAATGGAGAGAATGGGGTTCTCGAATTTGATGGAGTGAATTGGATGAATATCCCAATTTCAAATAAATCTATTGTCAGATCATTAGGGATTGATAACAATGGAACAATATATGTTGGAGCAATAGGAGAGATAGGGTATCTGCAACCGGACAATTTTGGTAAATTACAATATATCAGTCTTTCAAACAAAATTGATACTACAAACCGTGATTTTAATAATGTATGGAGAACATTTTTATTTAAAGATCATATATATTTTTGCAGTCCGCGTCGTATTTTCAAATATTCTCCCGACACTGATTCATTGACAGTTATTAATATTATTGACTTTGGTTTTAAGCATGGCTTTAAAAGCTTCCCGGTAAATGGTCATATGTATCAT
Source organism: Bacteroidota bacterium (assembly GCA_030593185.1). Lineage (GTDB taxonomy): Bacteria > Bacteroidota > Bacteroidia > Bacteroidales > VadinHA17 > JADFUQ01. The sequence continues at coordinate 2,729 of JAUVHQ010000248.1, read as the reverse complement.
GGAGATCATGGAGCGGGATTGCTTGAACTTGATGCTGATACATTCAGGGTTGTTAAAGGAGGAGACTACTTCTATGTACATGCTATTATGGGGATAATACCCGGTGAGGATAATAAAATCTGGATTGGATCTTATAAGAAAGGGATTGTTTTATATGACCCGGAAACAGGGAATGTTGAAGAAAATATTATATCTGCTGATGTAAATAATTACATAAAAGAAAGAGGGTTGTCCCAGGTTATTTCACTGGGAAATGGCAGACTGGGATTAGCTACTTTATATGGCGGATTTTTAATTATTGATAAGGAAGGTCAGGTTATCCAAAAATTTGATAAAAGTAACGGGCTGCAGGATGAAACGGTATATTCTTCATATGTTAATCATTCACAACCTTCTCAATCTCCTCTTTGGCTCGCTTTAGATATTGGTATTGCCAAGCTTGAAATTAATTCCTCTTTAACCAAATTTACTGAATCATCCGGGTTTAAGAATAATATTAATGGTATTATTCAATATAAAGGAAAAATATTTATATGCACAATTTCAGGTGTTTACTATATGGAGGGTGAAAAGTTGGTAAGCTTTAAAAAAGTAAGGAATATAAACACTTCTGCATGGTCATTTCTGAAATTTGATGCCGGAGGAACGATTCCGGAACGGCTTCTGGTCGGGAGTAATGAAGGATTATTTGATATTTCCGGAATAGAAGAAGGGATTCTGATTGATCAAAATGTAGTGGGCATCAAACCTCAGGGGCGAAAATACTATATCTATGTGTTGGCCGGGTCATCTATTAATGGAAACAAAATTTATCTTGGAACAAGCAGTGGTTTGGTGACCCTTGAATACAGGAATGGTAAATGGTACCAGGATTATGAGAAAAATTTTGCCCAGGAAATCAGATCTATAGTTGAAGATAATAATGGACACTTATGGCTTTGTACCGGATATAACGGAGTAAAAATGGTGGATTTTTCAAACCAGGGTGATACTGTTATTACTACTTTTACCAGTGAAGATGGATTGCCAAGGAATGATAAAAATTCTATTTCAAAAATTAACGATAAATTCTATTTCATTACCTCAGCAGGCCTGTATAGCTTTAACGATGCAAAGGAAAAATTTGAACCGGATTCGACTTTTGGTAACAGGTATTCCAGTGGAGAGATGGAAATATTCCGTATGATTAAAGCTGCAAATGGTGATTTATGGTTCAGTCTTCAGGATAAAACCAGGAAATGGGTTGAGGTTATACGAAAAACCCCGGATGGAACTTATAAACAAATGGATCCTTCTTTAAAAAGACTTCCTAATAAATCAATGGATGCTATTTATGATGATGATAAAGGAAATGTTTGGATGGGAATATCAAATGAACTTTATATATATGATAGAAACTTTAAGAAGGATTTCTCAATGCCTTATAATACCTTAATTCGTCAGGTTAATATTAGTGAAGATTCTGTGGTGTTTTACGGAACAAATTATTCTACTGCAGAAAATGGACGATTGCGTGTTGATTTATCACAGCCAGAGGAATTAGTTCAGGAGATAAATTACAAGTATAATAATTTTACTTTCCAATGGGCAGCACCATTTTTCGAACAGGAAGAGGCAACGTTATATCGTTACTGGCTTGAAGGATATTCTGATGAATGGACAAGATGGAATGAAAAAACGGATTTTACTTTTACAAACCTGCGGCAGGGCGATTATATATTCCATGTTCAGGCTTTGAATGTTTTTGGAATTGAAAGCAAACCGGCATTGTACGAATTTGCAATATCGCCACCTTGGTACCAGACAGGTCTTGCTTATGTTATCTATATAATAATTGCCATAATAATCATTATAGTCATTGTTAATTTGTACACACGCAGGCTTAGGAATGAGAATATTCGACTTGAAGGGATTATCTCTGAACGGACAGCCGAGATACGAAAACAAAAAGAAGAACTGGAAGATAGTATATTGTATGCCAGAAGGATACAAAGAGCCATGTTGCCATCGAAAAGTATCCTGGAAGAGAATTTCCCGAACCACTTTATCTTATTTAAACCGAGGGATGTTGTTAGTGGCGACTTCTACTGGATGGCCAAACGTGAAGGCAAAGTGTGTATTGTTGCAGCAGATTGTACAGGGCATGGTGTTCCGGGAGCCTTTATGAGTCTTTTGGGAATTTCATTTCTGAATGAGATAATCTCCAAACCTGAGATTGAAAAATCAAACGAGATACTGGATGCCTTGCGGGAATACGTAATGACATCTCTTAAACAAACGGGGGAAGAGGAAGATGAAACTAAAGATGGAATGGATCTCTCATTGATTATCATGGATAAGCAAAATAAAACTTTCCAGTTCTCAGGCGCTTATAATCCTCTGTTTATAGTCAGGGAGCTTACTTCAGATGAGAAAACGAAATTGAAAAATGGTGATGAGCTGGACTTTTCAAAAGGTTCACTTAATAATGATGATTACATTCTTGAACAAGTTAATGCAGATAAGATGCCAATTGGTATCTCAGTAAAGAAATTGCACCACTTTAGTCATACTGACCTTGAATTAAAACCCGGACTATCACTTTATATGCTTTCTGATGGTTATGTTGATCAGTTTGGTGGACCGCTAGGAAAGAAATTTATGTCAAAGAGATTTAAGAAACTTATCCTTAATATACAAGATAAGTCTATGGAGGAACAAGGGAAGATACTGGATGAAACTCTTGTCGA
>JAUVHQ010000359.1 GCA_030593185.1 Bacteroidota bacterium | reverse complement strand
CTATTCGAAAATTCAAACAAAGGTATCTTTCAGTACACTTTCTATGATAAATCTTATTACTGTTGCTGTTTTTACGGTGTTACTGAGATTTGGATTTGAAGTATATGACTCAAAATGGCTGATATTCTTTATTTTTGTTATGATGGGTCCGCTGAATATACTTGCCTTGCTTGGTTTCTGGGGTACGGTTGGAAGGATGTTTACTTTACGACAGGGGAAAAGGCTGTTTGGATTAGTAGATACAGGCCAGATCCTCGGAATTATACTTATCAGTTATGCCGTTCCTGTTCTGTTGTCTTTTAAGTTTGAAACAAAAAATCTTCTGTTAATCAGTTCGGGGGGTGTTCTTATTGCCCTGCTTTTTCAGTTTATTATTATCCGGCAATTTAAATTCAGAGAAGGGAAGGTTGAAAAAAGTAAATCTATTACATGGAAAAAAAGGATATCAGAAGCACTTCGAAACAGATATCTTACTATGATGGCTGTGTTTGTTGGATTATCTGTTGTTACAGCTTTTTTTGTCCACTACTCCTTCCTTACTGTGTTAAATGATCAATACCCTGTGGCAACTGAATTAGGACAATTTTTTGGTGTTTTTATGGGTACTTTAATGGTGTTTACGATAATAATCAAAACATTTGTGTACGGTCGTTTGATGAAAACCTACGGATTAAAAATAAGTCTTGCAATATCCCCTTTTCTTATAGGGTTCTTTACTCTGGCTGCTATTCTTGCGGGAACAGTTTTTGGATATACAACCACAGCAGCCAATTTTCTTCTGTTTTTTCTGATTATTATGTTGTCAAAATTATTCTCAAAATCCCTGAAAGATTCCATCGAAGCGCCATCATTTAAAATTCTTTACCAATCAGTTAATGCAGATATAAGGCATGATGTTCAGGCAAACGTTGATGGAACAATAAATGAAATTGCAGCTCTCACTTCAGGTTTAGTACTTGCTCTTTTTGGGAGCCTTGAGTTTTTTAAATTAATTCATTTTTCATACGTTCTTGGTATTATAATAATTGCCTGGGTGTTTATTTCATTGATGCTATATAAAGACTACAGGGGTTCACTTAAGAAAGCACTTACCGGATTCCGGGAATCAGATAAAAGTATTCTGAAGAAATTGGATCTCGATTTACTGGTAATAAAGAAATTTAAAGAAATTGCCGGCTCAAAAGCAATTTTGCTTATTAAAATGGCACGATTATTTAATCCCGGTTTATATGAACTATTATTAATAAAAGGAATAAAACATGACTCCTTAACTGTCAGAGGATACGTAGTTAAATTACTTACAGGTGATTCACCTGATCTCCCGGAAGAGATTCGTGGTAATATATTAAGTAAAGAATCTGAATTTATTAAAAAAGAGCTACCGGAGGTTAATAGTTATCTGGAGAAAAGAACCTGGATAAAAGATTTTGAACAAATTGAAAACCTGATCAGGTCGAATGATCCCGGGGAAAGGATTAAAGGAGTAAGATTGCTAAAACTGATCGATAAAAAACCTGATAATGCTCTGGTTCTATCTCTTTTACGCGATTTAAACCCGGCAGTAAAGAAAGAGGCTATAGATCTGGTGTCAATTCTAAATGATCCGGAACTTGTTTCAACTCTGGTTGATTATTTACCATCAGACGATTTCTATAGTGATGTATTTCGAGCTCTTGTGAAATTTGGGGATAAAAGCCTGGTCCCATTAGAACAGTATTTCCATAAATCAGGAGTGGAAACCAATACACTGATCAGAATTATCCGTATCTATGGACTGATCGGAAATGAAAATGCTATAAAATGCATTTTATCAAAGTTAACTCACCATAACCACTATGTGATGGTTGAGGCTGTGCAATCACTCAGATTGTGCGGTTACCAGGCAGGTGAAAGTGATATCTCCATGTTTCATCAGGTTATTGAAAAAGTTATTAATGTTACTGCGTGGAATATTGCAGCTATTATCAGTGTTGATGAGAATGTTGTCGGAACCGATCTGTCAGCTGCGCTTGAGGAGGAACTTTTGGCTAACAACAATCTCTTGTTTGACCTGCTTTCTCTATTATATGAACCACAGTCAGTTTATCATATCAGGGAAAATCTTGACATGGGAACCTCGGAAAGTGTCAGTTTTGCTCTGGAACTACTGGATCTGATAATACCTGAAGAACTTAAACCAAAACTTTTCCCATTGCTGGATGATATCTCGCGGGAGGAAAAAATCAAACAGTTACAGGATTTTTACCCGGTGGCAAAAATGGATTCCGATGAATTATTATTATCAATTATTAACCGGGATTATAATAAACTGAACAATTGGACCAAAGCTTGTGCCCTGATGAGTTTAAGACTTCTTAAAATGCAGGAAATACCGGATGATCTGGTAGCCCAGCTTTTTAATCCTGATCCTTTATTGAGAGAAGTAGCAGTTCTTACAGTAAAAGAAATTGATCCCGGGAAGTTTAGTGAATATGCAATACGAT
>JAUVHQ010000138.1 GCA_030593185.1 Bacteroidota bacterium | reverse complement strand
GTATTGAACCAGCCAAAAAGAATAAAGATAGCTGCTATCAGGATTATTCCGATTATTGTGTTTTTATCCATTCCTGTTTATTGATTTCAATTAATATTTTCGTAACTATTCAGTGCCTTTGTCGCATTTCACGTGGCATGCATTAAAATTCTAAATTTTACATTCTTCAAAAGTGTTACGGGTTACGGGTTACGAGCCTCTTCTTCTCATTTTCGCATTTTCTCATTTTATCATTTACTTTTTTTTCTTCATCCTTCCTACCTACTATTTACTACTTACTTCTTCACTCTTTCCTCTTCGCTCTTTGCTCTTCCCTTCTGCCTTTTGCCTTTTGCCTTTTTCTTTTCCGGTGTATGATACATTACAGCTGCTTTGACAAAATCCACAAAAAGCGGATGTGGTTTAACTACAGTAGAGCTGTATTCAGGGTGGAACTGAACCCCGACAAACCATCTGTGTTCAGGAATTTCTATTATTTCAACAAGTTCTGAACCGGGATTGATCCCCACTCCTTTCATACCTGCATTTTCAAAATCTTTGAGATATTTATTATTAAATTCGTACCTGTGACGATGGCGTTCTGAAATATTTTTCTTTTTATATGCCATATATGTCAGAGAACTTTTATCAAGCACACAATCATATGCACCAAGCCGCATGGTTCCACCCTTCTGGGTTACTTTCTTCTGCTCCTCCATTAAATCAATAACCGGAAATTTTGTTTCAGGATCCATTTCGTTAGAGTTTGCTCCTTCGAACCCTAATCTATTTCTGGCGAATTCTATTACTGCACATTGCATACCCAGGCATATACCAAGGAAAGGTATATTATTTTCTCTGGCAAATCTGGCAGCAAGAATTTTCCCTTCAATACCACGATGTCCGAACCCGGGGGCAACCAGTATCCCGTCAAAAGCTAAAAGTTTCCTTTTATAGTTTCTTATATGAAGTGTTTCAGACTGAATAAGATCAACTTTTACATGACAATCATTACTGGCACCTGCATGAATAAATGATTCGGATATAGATTTATATGCATCCGGCAACTCAACATATTTACCCACCAGTCCGATTTTGATATGATGTTTGGGGTTATTCAGCTTATTAAGGAAAGTTTTCCATTTTCTAAGTCCGGGTTCTTTTTTAATAACAAGGTCAAGTTTCTTTAATACTATTATATCCAGTTTCTCACGAAGCATGAGAATTGGAACCTTATATATTGTGGAAACATCAATTGATTCAATAACAGAATCACGATCAACATTACAAAACAGGGCTACTTTATTCCTTATATCATCAGAGAGTTTTCTCTCGGTTCGCAATACCAGGATATCAGGTTGAATACCTGTTTCCAGTAAAACTTTTACTGAGTGTTGAGTTGGTTTTGTTTTAAGTTCTCTCGATGCAGAAAGATAAGGAACCAGAGTAAGGTGTATTACTAAACTATTTGACCGACCCAATTCCCATTTAAGCTGTCTTACCGATTCGATATATGGAAGTGACTCTATGTCTCCAACAGTACCTCCTATTTCAGTAATAACAACATCATACTTTGTTTTTTTTGCAACTTTCTTAATCCTGAATTTTATCTCATCGGTAATATGCGGAATAATTTGCACTGTCTTACCCAGATAATCACCCTTTCGTTCTTTATTGATAACCGATTGGTAAACCATTCCGGTAGTAACGTTATTATCCTGGTAAGTAGGTTTGTTAAGGAATCGTTCATAGTGACCAAGATCGAGATCCGTTTCAGCGCCATCAACAGTTACATAACATTCACCATGTTCGTATGGGTTCAGAGTACCCGGATCGACATTAATATAGGGATCAAGTTTTTGTATAGTGACAGAATATCCACGTGCCTGCAATAATTTGGCAAGAGATGATGATATGATTCCTTTTCCCAGGGAAGAAGTAACCCCACCAGTTACAAAAATATATTTAGTAGAAGACAAACTATAATTTATTAGAGGTTATATTTATAAATACCTTTACCGGCATTATCTATCCAGATCAATCTGATCAATCATTTTTATTTTTTCTTCCAGGAGGCTGATATTCTTTTTTGCCTGATCAATTTTCTCATCCACTTCCCGGATCAAAGATTCGGCATTATCTGATTTTGCAAAAAAGCCTTTATTATTTTCCCAAAGAACAACATCACTTTCCAGCTTTTTAATCTTATTGTAAAATTTCTCCCTGTCATTTTCAGCCTTGATACTTCCCTTCGGACTCTCGCGCAATTGCTCCAGCTTATTCTTATATTTAAGTTTATTCTTTCTGAACTCGTCAATATCCAACTTGTCAAACTGCTTATTAATTACGCTCTTATACCTGTTAATAATCTCATCCTTTTGTTTGAAAGGCACAAATCCGATCTCTGTCCAGCGATGTTGAAAATCCTGGATTTTGATAAAGTTCTCTTCTGCATTGTCAATAGGTTTATATTTCTCAATTTCTTCAATCAGCTCATTTTTCAGTTTCAAATTATCTTTAAATATTTCATCCCTGTTGGAATAATATCCTGATTTCCTTTCAAAAAACTTATCACATGCAGCTCTGAAACGTTTCCATATTTTCTCTGAATTTTTCCTTGGAACCGGACCTATCTCTTTCCACTGTCTTTGTAGTTTGATCAATGCATCTGTGGTTTGTTTCCATTCTTCACTAACCTGCAAATCTTCTGCCTGAACAGCCAGTTCTACTTTCAATTTAAGGTTATTATTCTGAACCTCTTTATGTTCAGTATAAAAATTCCGCTTTGCCAGGAAAAAAGCGTCACAAGCTTCCCTGAACCTCTTGTATATTTTATTATTATGTTTACGCGGAGCAAAACCAATTGTACGCCAAACCTTCTGAAGTTTTTTTATTTCATTAGCTGTTTTTTCCCAGTTCCTGGGAGATTTGATATCACATTGCTTGTTAATTTCTTCTACCTGTTCACATAGTTTCGTTTTGTCTTCCAGATTCTTCTTTTGCTGATCTTTTATATCCTGGTAATACTGATGATGTTTCTTGTTAATCTTTGAAGTTATTTCCTTGAATCTTTCCCATAATTCTGTCTTAGTCTCACGTGGAACAGGACCTATTTCCCTCCACAGGTCATGATATTTCTGAAGTGCTTCATAAGAAGTGACAATATTGGATTCCGATATTATTTCTTCTGCTTTTTCACAAAGTTTAATCTTAGCTTCCTGATTCTTTTTTAAATCAAGATCTCGCAGTTCTTTATTGATTTTTACATAGTCATAAAACTTTTCACCATGATGGTGGTAAGTTTCCCAAAGATCCTTTAAATTTTGTTGGGGCACCATACCAACAACTTTCCAGCGACTCTGAAGATCACGGAATTCCTGAAAAGTTTTATGAAGTGACTCCTCACGGTTAACAAGATCTTTTATTTCATCAATAATTTTATATTTTTCCTTAAGGTTCTCCTGCTTTTCAGCCTCAAAGGTTTTAATATATTCAGTTTTTTTCTTTCTGAACTTTTGAAGAAGACTTTTTAAGTTTAATTCAAGAGGATCATCCCCGGGCATAAAATCTTTTAATTCACCACCCTCTTTGAGGAACTGTTTTTTCTTCAGTTCCAGTTCATTTCTGTGCTTCTTGTAAAAATTAATTTTTATCTGGTCAATATCGTTTCTGATCTCGTTTACAGGTCTTTCTTCAATCAGAAGTGTCAATCTGTTAACCAATTGCTCCTTTCCAAAAGTTGAATAATCAACTGATCTTACCAATATTTCCTCAACCTCCTTTTCCTCTGCTTCATCAGGTTTTTCCTCTGTCTTTGTTGCTTCCTTTTCCTCTGCCTTTACTGAATCTTCTTCCGTTTTTGCTTCCTCCTCTGCTATTTCATCAGTGTCTTCCTCTGCTTTTGTTGGTTCTTTTTCCTCTGCTTTTTCAGGATATTCCTCTGCCTTTACTGAATCATCTTCCTTTTTTACTTCCTCCTCTGCTGTTTCATCAGTGTCTTCCTCTGCTTTTGTTGGTTCCAATTCCTCTGCTTTTTCAGGATCTACATCAGATTCTATCTGTTTCGAATCATTTCCATCATTTGATTTTTCCTGTAAAGAACTATCAGTATCATTTTTTTCCGAATCAGTTTTTTCAGCTGTTATTTCAGAAGGGTTTACAAATTCACTATCAGGATCTTCCCCTATTTGAGCATCTACAACCTGATCAGAAGTTTCTTCCTTCTTTACTGTATTTTCAGGGTTATTTTTCTCTTCCCCGAATTGTTCTTCACGAACAGAGCTTTTTTCTTCATTGTTGTCCATCAATATCTCTTTTACTGATAGTATCTATTACTATTCATCCAACAGGACACAGAATAACAATTAATACAAAGCTACGAAAATATACAATTCACTTCGAATACTCAAAGTTTTTCCTTTTATTTTGGAATATAGATTTCTTACATAAAAAAACCACTTACCGAAACAAGGTAAGTGGTATCGTTAATAAATATGTCCGAAAGATTTATGAAATCCTGATTTCACGTTTTTGTTCTACTTCCGACTTTTGCTTCTTTGGCAATTCAAGAATAAGAATTCCATTCTCATATTTTGCTTTCATCTTACTGTCATCAACACTTTCGGGGATGATAAAAGTCCGTGTAAATCCATTATACCGGAATTCCCTGCGGGAATACCTGTGGTTTTCATTCTCTTTCTTTTCCGAACTCTCATGACGGATTTTCAATATATCTTTATCAATTTCCACACTGATATCCTTTTTCTCAAGTCCGGGTACAGCCAGTTCAATTTGATATTTATTCTCATCTTCAGAAATATTAGCCTCCGGAATAGCCTTGTAATCATCACAATAACCTTCGTTTCCAAAGAAATCACTAATCAGGTCTGAGAAAGAAAAATAGTTATTTGCAACTGCCTGATTGTTCCAATCATTAAATTTTACAAGTGTCATTTTATTAAATTTAAGTTAATAATAATTGTTTCAAATTTTATTCGATAATAACATCTCCAAAACCAATGCCGTTTCGTTTTTCAGGACAGTTTATCATTTATTAGTTAAACACTATGTCATATTGGCAGCTTTTCGAAAATAAACATGCCACAATGGCGCTCTACGAAGATACAGCTTCGCAAAGCAATAAGAAAGGGACAGGTGTTCTGTCTCTTATTTTTGGAATGTAGTCTTCTCTTAACCTTAGCCTTAGCCTTTCTTCAAATAAGTTCGTACTTTTGTTAAAAATAGAACAAATGCGAATAGATATAATTACAGCCGTTCCCGATCTTTTGGAAAGCCCGCTGGGGCATTCAATTATTCAGAGAGCGAGGGAAAAACAAATTGTTGAGATTCAGGTTCATAATCTACGGGATTATACAAAAGACAAATATAAAAGCGTAGATGATTACGCGTTTGGTGGGGGTGCCGGGATGGTAATGACCATTGAACCCATTTTCAATGTTATTGAAAAGTTAACCGCGGAACGAAAATATGATGAGATCATATATACTTCGCCTGATTCAGAGAAGTTTACACAAAAAATAGCAAACAATTTATCACTCAAAAACAATTTAATAATCCTGACAGGACATTACAAAGGGGTTGACCAGAGGGTACGTGATCATCTGATTACAATGGAACTTTCAATTGGAGACTATGTATTGTCCGGAGGGGAGCTTGCAGGTGCTGTTATCACTGATGCGATAGTAAGGTTACTTCCTGGGGTTCTTTCGGATGAAACATCTGCCCTTACCGATTCTTTTCAGGACAACCTGCTTGCACCACCTGTCTATACCCGCCCCGCAAATTTTAAAGGATGGAAAGTTCCGGAGATACTATTATCAGGTCATGCTGAAAAGGTTGAAAAGTGGAGGTTAAAACAATCGTATGATCGTACAAAAAAGATAAGACCGGACCTTTTGAAGGATGAAGGGTTTGGAAGTATGAAAGATGAAGGATGAAAGATGAAGGTTACTGGCTTGCCACGTTTACCCTATGAAATTCTTTTTATTTCATCGGGGTGAAATGCGACGCCTGCCGTGCCTGCCCCGCAAGGAAGTTTACCCTGTGAAAT
>JAUVHQ010000226.1 GCA_030593185.1 Bacteroidota bacterium | reverse complement strand
TGGATACTGAAAAGAGGAATTGAGCAGGGGCAATTTATGATTGAGAATACTGAACTGGCAGCAATTACAATTTTTACTGCAATGAAAGGGCTTGAGATCCCATTATTCTGGCACAAAGTGTCTGACGAACCGGAATTGAGGTTGGAAAATATATTGAATATTCTTTTTTATGGTATTGTTAAGAAGTGAAAGGCAGAAGGCAGAAGGCAAAAAGGAGGAAAAGTAAAAAGATAAAAGTAAAAAGATAAAAGTAAAAAGATAAAAGGGAAGAAGGAAGAGAAGATGAGAAAAGGAGAAGATGAGGTTGAAGAAGGCAGAGGGCAGATGGCAGAAGGAAGAGAGGGAAGAAGAGGCGATTGTGGACTGCCGACTGTTGACGCCGACTGATTAGGTACTTTAATTTTAATTTTTATCTTTACTCAAAATTCAAAAAGTCATTCACTAATTTAACAATCCTATGAAAAATCGATCATTGCCGGTAATTGTACTCTTTTTCTTGATTATTTCACCATGTGTAATAGCACAGAAAATTGATATTCAGGTAGGCACTAAAGCAACTGAATGGGAATTTATGGATGCAGACAAAAATCCTTTCACCATGGATACTTGGAAGGGCATGGTTTTGCAGATCAATTATGTTGATCCCGATGAATCTGACCTGAATGATGAATTCAATGACCTCGTAAAGATAGCCATTGATGTAGACAGCATTATTCACAGAGACCATTTCAAAGGGTTCGGTATTGTTGATTGTGCTTCTTCCTGGAAACCAAATTTTTTAATTCGTGCTGTTGCAGGAAGAAAAGCAGAGAAATATGAAACAACAATACTGTTCGATTATGATGCTGTACTGCGTGACCAATGGAATCTGGCAAAGGACACCTATAATGTAATAATCCTGGATAAAAACAGGATATGCAGGGCTGTTTACAGGGGTGAAATTGCAGCTTCAGAACATCAGGAAATTATTGATCTTATTGTTAAGCTAACTAAGGAATAAAAGTTTATAAGTGGAGAAGTTTATAAGTCTAAAAGGGTGCTTTACAAATCAACTTATCAACAAATAAACTATTCTACACCGGGATTATTTCTTAAAAAATCTTTTTTGAAAAATCAGGATAAACGTCACCCCAACGGTGATGGACGAATCGGCAATATTAAATACGGGGCGGAAGAAAATAAAATTATCACCACCACGGAATGGTATCCAGTCGGGTAAAGTGCCTTTTAATACCGGGAAATAGAACATATCAACAACCTGACCATGCAGGAATGAAGAGTATCCGCCTTCTACAGGAAACATGGTGGCAATATGATAATAGCTATTTGAAAAAATCATGCCATAGAAAGCGCTGTCAATAATATTTCCCAATGCTCCTGCCAATATTATTGAAATGGTAATGATAAGACCGGTTGATGCTTTATGTTTTATCAGATACTGCAGATACCATCCAATACCTATCACTGCTGCAATACGGAAAAGACTTAGAATTATCTTGCCAAATTTACCGGCAATCTCCATGCCGAATGCCATTCCATTGTTTTCAATAAAATGAATAATAAACCAGTTTCCCAGAATGTGATATTCCTGACCAAGTACCATATGGGTCTTAACCCATATTTTCAAAGCCTGGTCAAGTATAATAATCAGTAGTATAAGCAGGATAGATTTCTTTACGATAGTCATATTTGTTGGTTTAGATGCTAAAACTGCTCAAAATAAAGAAAAAGAAATATAAATCTATAAAAAAATGATTGAAACATAAATGTATCAATCATTGGCAGTGTTAACACACACGTTATTAACGGCTTTTATTTTTGTCTTTGTTTAGCTTCAATACAAAGGGTTGCATGAGGAACAGCACGAAGACGTTCCTTTGAAATGAGTTTTCCCGTCTCGCGGCAAATCCCGTAGGTTTTATTTTCTATTCTTATCAAGGCTCCCTGCAGGTGCTGAATGAATTTATGTTGTCTTTGTGCCAAACGTCCTGCTTCTTCTTTTGACAGGGTAGCTGCCCCTTCTTCAAGCACCTTAAATGTAGGTGATGTGTCTTCAGTATCATTACTTTCCTGATGAGTGATAGCATTTTTTAAGATTTCATAATCATTTTTTGCTTTCTCGATCTTTTGTTGGATAAGTTCTTTAAATTCAGCCAGTTCCTCGTCTGAATATCTTGTCTTCGTGTTCTCGGCCATAACTTATAAATTTTGTTTAAATATAATATATTTTTTCAAATGTTAAAATGCTAAAATGAATAAATGACTGAAAAACAAATTTAGGAAGAAATATAAAAGTTCACGCAAAGGCCGCAAAGATTATTAAAGAGTTCACGCAAAGACCGCAAAGACTTTTGAGGCAACCCCTAAGTTCAATATTTATGGCTTGATAATGGCTAATTTCATTATACTTTGCATTATTTAAGTCAACTGCCAATTGCTGACTGCCGGCTGATTTGTTACAAAAACTTAAAAAATGATCAGGCTTTATTAATAGTGATCAGGATATTAGCATCGTCAAGCTCCAGATGAAAGGCTTTGTTTTCATTCAGGTCATCAACCAGAACAACACTTAAAGCAAGTGTTTGTGAACCAATATAATTTGCGTATTTTTCAATTGCGGTATTAATGGATGCTTGTTTTTGTATCTGAACATTTATCTTATCTGTAACATTAAAACCACTTTCTTTCCTGAGATTCTGAATACGATTAATAAACTCACGGGCAATACCTTCTTTTTTTAGTTCATCTGTAACGGTGACATCCAAAGCCACAGTAAACGGTCCGTCATTAGTAACAAGCCATCCCGGAATATCTTCTGAAATAATCTCCACATCTTCAAGAGTTATTTGTATTGATTCCTCATCTACATCAAGCTCAAATTTGCCTTCTTTTTCAAGTTCCGTAATATTTTCAGGACTCATTTTTGCGATTGCAGGAGCAATAAATTTCATGAGTTTACCATATCTGGGCCCCAGAGATTTATAATCAGGTTTTATCTTCTTTACAAGAATTCCGGATGTGTCAGTAATATATTCAACCTCTTTTACATTTACTTCCGAAAGGATCAGATCTTTAACAGCATCAAATTTTTCTTCAAAATTATCATTCAGCACCGGTATCATGATCTTATTCAACGGTTGACGCACTTTAATACTTACCTTTCTGCGCAAACCAAGGATCATGGAAGAAACTTTTTGAGCAATATTCATTCTTTCTTCCAGGTTTTTGTCGATAAGTTTATTATTATGTTTCGGGAAGTTTGTGAGATGGACAGACTCATCGGTATACTTTCCTGTAGTCTCATTAAGATCTAAGAAGAGCAAATCCATATAAAACGGAGCAACAGGAGCAGCCAGGCGCGATATAGTATCAAGGCATGTGTATAGAGTTTGATAAGCAGCTATTTTATCATTGTCGTATTTCCCTCCCCAGTAACGTTTACGATTCAGACGAACATACCAGTTACTAAGATTTTCCATTACAAAATTCTGAATTGCTCTTCCTGCTTTGGTGGGTTCATAATCGGTATAATATTCATGAACCTCTTTAATAAGACTATTTAGTAAGGAAATGATCCATCGGTCAATCTCGGGTCTTTTTTCCATAGGTATATTTTCTTCCTTATATCTGAAACCGTCAATATTGGCATATAAAACAAAGAAGGAATATGTATTATGAAGTGTGCCGAAAAACTTACGTTTTACCTCGTCCAATCCGGCAAAGTCAAATTTGAAATTATCCCAGGGTTGTGCGTTTGTAATCATATACCATCTAAGTGGATCTGAACCATGCTTTTGAATGGTATCAAACGGATCAACAGCATTTCCAAGTCTCTTTGACATTTTATTGCCGTTCTTATCAAGTACAAGTCCGTTTGAGATTATATTCTTAAATGAAACAGTATCAAATAACATCACAGCAATAGCATGCAATGTAAAAAACCATCCGCGTGTTTGATCAACACCCTCAGCAATGAAATCAGCCGGATAATAATTCTTAAATGCCGGGTCTTTCATAGAAAAGGGATAGTGATGCTGGGCATAGGGCATAGATCCTGAGTCGAACCATCCATCAATGAGATCGGGCTCACGAAACATTTTTTTTCCTGATTCGGAAACAAGAAAAATATTATCCACGAAAGGGCGGTGAAGATCAAAACTGGAATAATTTTCCTTAGAAAAATCGTCATTTTTATATTTAGCTACCGGATTTTCTTTCATATATCCTGCTTCTACCGACTTATCTATTTCTTCTTTCAATTCGGATACTGAACCAATACACTTCTCTTCCTTTTTATCTTTTGTTAGCCATACCGGTAAAGGTGTTCCCCAAAACCTTGAACGGGAAAGGTTCCAGTCAACAAGATTCTCAAGCCATTTTCCAAAACGTCCT
>JAUVHQ010000267.1 GCA_030593185.1 Bacteroidota bacterium | reverse complement strand
TGTGGTAGGAATGGAGCCGGGAAAACCCTGGTTGATCAGTGAGGTAAAACCAACAAAACCTGTTAAAAGATCACCTCCAGGTATGGAAGAAATAGATGAGGGGGATTTTGAGTTTTTAGTTACCAATCAAGCTCAATTTATTCCATATCCTGATTATTCCCAACCACGCAAGGTGCATGTTAACAGGTTCTTCATGGATAAATACCCTGTTACTAATTCACAGTTTTATGAGTTTCTTGAAAACTCCGGATATCAGCCTGAATATCCGGCGAATTTCCTGAAACACTGGAAGAACAGTATGTATATACAGGGACAGGCTAACTATCCGGTGGTATGGGTGAGCCTTGAAGATACCCGGGCTTACGCTGAATGGGCAGGTAAACGATTGCCTACTGAAATTGAATGGCAATATGCAGCACAGGGAACTGATGGGAGGTTATGGCCCTGGGGTGATACATTCCATGGTACCAAATGTAACAATGCTTTCGGGCGACCTACACCTGTTAATACATTCCCAAAAGGGAAAAGTCCTTTTAAAGTGATGGATATGATTGGGAACGTATGGCAGCTTACTAATGATGTTTATGATAACGGAAGTTATTATTTTATCATTATTCGCGGGGGGAGCTACTACAAGCCTACATCAAGCTGGTGGTACGTACAGGGTGGCCCGCAACAGCTTGATAAAACACAAATGCTCCTTATGGTCTCACCGGGCTTCGACCGTAACGCTACCGTCGGATTCCGCTGCGTAAAAGATGCGAAGTGAAATCAGTCGGCAGTCCACAGTCCACAGTCGGCAGTCAACAGTCGGCAATCGACTTAAAAATTCAAAGTATAATGAAATTAGCCATTTTGGCATTCCAAACTTTTAGCACTAAATAGTTACATTTGATTTAATATAAAATAGCCATGAACCGAAAATCATTTTTTTTAATCATTCTTATAACTCTAACGGGAACTACAAAAACTTTTTCACAACACCTAATGGTCAGTGACAAATACCTTGAAATCAATGCAGATGCACATGATCCGTTATATACCACGTATGCTGCCTCAATGGAGAGATCGCAACTTTATGGCGACAAGGCATATAAAATGGATTATTACTCGGAATCGGAACCACTGGCTTACTATGGCGATCAGGCAGGCAGGTTTTATACAATGTGGCTTGTTGACAAACTTGCTATTAATAAAATTTCCAGGTACTATAAAAAGCCGGTCGTAAAAGCTTCATTTCCCGATATGGCAATTCTTGAATACCAGCCATTTGAAAATATAAAAGTTCAGGAAACTTTTTTCGTCTATTCTTCCGGTATTGCTATGGTAAATATGGTGATCACAAATGAGTCGGAAAAGTCGCACCTCATCGACCTTTATCCTGTACTGGAAATAGAAAATGATTCACTGAATGTATTGCGTTTTGATAAAGAAAGCAATACATATTATACAAATCATTACGAAACGAAAAAACGCCTGATCAGCAATTTATACTCAAAAGCTCCCTATCCAACCAATGTGAGGGACCTGTTCAGCGTTAGCTTTGAACCATATTCTTACGGAGGTTATAAAGGCGGTCCTGATGAATTATACCAGGTGATTAAAACCGACTGGTATGATGAGAACAGAACCGATTCGCTTAACCTGAAGCAAAACGGACAAGTCGATTTTATTTCCATCCATGGCAGGTTTGAGCTTAAACCGGGAGATACCAAACAGGTCAGGTATTTCAGGGGATGGCAGGACAGATCGGATAATTCAGAAAAGCTTCAGGAAACGACCAATAAACTTAAGAACCTGGATATTCAGCCATTTATCGATCAGAATATTGAGCTTTATAAAAGTATTCCCAGGATTGATTTTACTACAGAGGATGAAAAACTTGTTTATCTCGGTGCATTTAACCTGGCAAGAGGTTGTATGTTGCCACCCACAGAAAAGACATCTTTTAATTTTTACGTGTTTTCCAGAAATCCTCTCTGGGGGTGGGGGCACGGACATCAAGTGTTGCATGAATCCATAAGTATGATAGCTTACGTATATCTCGATCCTGTTTCAGCACAGGGATCACAAAGGGTGTATATGGAGCAACAGGGTGACGATGGTCTGATAGCTTACCGTCATGGTCCGAGGGGTGCACAAACCTACCCGCATAAAGGAAAACCTACGACATCAGCACCCTTCTATAGCTGGATCAACTGGGAGATATATAAAGTTAGTCACGATAATGAATTTTTAGAAGATTCTTATCTGTCCGGGGAGAAATATGTTGAATGGCTTATTGAAAATCGTGATACCGATCATGATGGTACTTTCGAGTGGGGACCTTATGGAATAATTGAGAATGTACGGGATTGGTATAACGTTGTGTTCCAGGTATCTGCAGAAAGATATCTTGATATAGACAAGGAAGACATCTCCGACGAACTGGAATGTCTCGACCTTACACTGATGGTTGTGAAGGAAATGAGAACACTGGCAAAAATGGCTGATGAACTGGGTAAACCACGGAGCTCAAAAAAATGGAACAAGAAAGCAGATCAGATATCAGACCTGGTAAACAAGATAATGTGGGATGAGGAAACCGGTTTTTATTATCATGTGGATAAAAAGAATCATGAATTCAGTTTTATGGGACGTGACCTGAAAAGAGAGGAGATAATAGGGTTTCTTACAATGTGGGCAGGTGTGGCTTCTGAAGACCAGGCATCTCTGCTGGTTGATAAGCTTACTGATCCTGAAAAGTTCTGGAGAAAATATGGTGTGCCAACTCTTGCGGCAGACGATCCATGGTTCAGTCCGTATGTCGACTATTGCTGCAAATGGAACGGTCCGGTGTGGCTGCTCTGGGATTATATGGTTTTCCACGGACTTGTGAACTATGGTTATAATGATCTTGCTATTGAACTTGGCAACAAAATGATACTTGCCGTTACAACACAGCTATCGGCGAATCATAATTACTGGGAGAGCTACAGTCCGGATAACAATACACTCGATTGCCCCACAAACTACATCTGGGACTCTATCATGGCAAAACTGCTGATTGAAATGTATGATCTGTAGGAAAACAACCTTCCAGCGTCCGAAGGTCCTGGAAGAGTTGTGATGCGGTGAAAAAGGACTTTGCGAGCGAAGCAAAGCAATCTGTTATGACTTTTCGTAAAGTTTATGACAACCCTTTAATTTTGACATTCTGATTGTTTTGTACAGATTGCGTCGTCACTACGTTCCTCGCAAAATCCTTTTTCATAATATACATTCGGGTAGTTCATTATTCCTTGCTCTTTGTTTTTTCGGGACTGCCTCTTGCTGACTGGACTGAAGACTGCCGGCTGAAGATTGCCGACTTAAAGTTTCCGGCATAATAGGTTTGACTTGTCACCGGATTGCTGTTAAATATTTATTCCTCCTTTTTACTTTTCCGATTTATTATATATATTTGCCGCGACAAATTCTTCGGGGCAGGGCGTAATTCCCGACCGGCGGTTAAAGTCCGCGAGCTTTGGAGATTGATTATCTGGTATTGTATATTTGATATTTTAACATTTATTTATTGAAAAGGATAATCAATTGAAATGGCCGAGCCGGTGAAATTCCGGAACCGACAGTGAAAGTCTGGATGGTAGAAGAAATTTTGTTAAGATTAGGAATAAGTGAATTGTGAAAGCAATTGGCATTGCT
>JAUVHQ010000064.1 GCA_030593185.1 Bacteroidota bacterium | reverse complement strand
AAATCTTCTTCTTGCCGTGGGCAAAAAATCTTTTTCTTTTGAGTTCTACGTATTTGTTCACGAATTAATGAAGCTTTAGTTTATACATAAGTGTCTTTCATGTTGTTAAAGTTCACCTTGTATATATGTTCCGATAATTTTGCCCCTATTGCTTAGAACGATTGTGGAAACTTATTTGGTTTCTATTTATTATATAAGTGTATATATTCCTCCAAAATAGAGTTGTATGTACACTTTTTTAAATTTTTTCATCAAAAAGATTATATAAGGGTTTATAAATTTACGAAATTTTTTTAAAAATTTCAACTAACTTTTATACGTTACCTTACAAACCAATATCTTTTCATATTTAAACAATAAAATAATTTTGTCCAAATTATTATATCATTTCAACCAAAATGGAAATAATATTTTATTTGGATTTTTGTATTATGTAAGAATAACGTTGTTAATAACATTATTAATTACGTTATTCTTTTTTGGTATTGCTCTCCGGGATATTCAAAGAGGGTAGGGGTTATATAAAAAAAACCCGCTGCCAGGATCGAGGATAGTTGATTCGGTTTTGCAAAGGACAATTGATTCCGGCAGCGGGATTGTTATTGAATTAATAGTTACTTCAACTGAATTTATTTCACTGCAGCCTCTGTTATTTGGTGCATAAGTGTTAGCATCAAGTTTACTTTGGTTGCAATGTTCCCAATCCAAAAATTTTTATACCCGGAATTGGCTTCCCCTGCATCTCTTAATTCCAAAAAACCCAAAAATGTCACCACCCGGAAGCATGTTATACAACATGTGCATCGCAACACAATGATTAACAGATTTTTATTGTGGAAAAAAATAAGAGAGCTATGCTGAAAGTATGCTTTTATAGTAACTTTTCTCTTCGTCTCTGCGACTTTGTTGTTTGTTTTTCTTTAGATAGGATATACGCTTAACTCTTTGGACTTGATGATTCCACACCTTCGGTGCTTAATAACTTTATGATTTATTATTCTTCTTCTCTTCTCTTCTCTTCTTCACCTCATCACCTAATTACCTCATCACCTAATTACCTCATCACCTCATCTAAAGGACCTTTCGACTTTTCACACTGCCTCCGGTTATCCCGGAATCAGCCGCCTGAGATTAATAGTGGTATTTTTATTGTTCAACTATTTCTACCCGTCTGTTTTTTGCTTTTCCTTTGTCTTCTGAATTACTTGCTACAGGAGAAGTAGAGCCAACCCCATATGGCTTCAACTGTTCTTTGTTGACACTATATTTTACAATTAACTCGTTTACCACGGCGTTTGCTCTTTCGGTTGAAAGTTTTATGTTCGCTTCAAAATCGCCAACATTGTCTGTATGACCAACAATCAAATATTGCTTATCTGAATGTGCATTTAAGTATTCAGCTATCGTTTTTATAGCATCGGCAGATTTCCCCTTTATTTCAGATTTACCTGTATCAAAATATATGTCGTACACGGCAATATGACCTTTGATTAACAAGCCATCATCTAAATTATCAAGCGATACCATTCCCTTATCCATTGGTTTTGTTTTAATAGTCGCCAATGAATATATCACTGTACCATCAACACTTCCTGCAATAACATTTACATAATAATCTACTGTGTCTGTAGGAATTTTCCCGGAAAAATAATAATGAATATTATGGGGAAAACGAACATATTCCCATTTATCCATACGACGGCCAAAATGACCCTTTTTCAGAAAAGCACTTTTGCATTCTCCGGATTTAGATGAGTTTAATACGGTGCCGCCTTTTTTGGATATTGCTTCTTCATAATTTTTTATTATTTCCAAAGGGGAACGTCCTGCCGGAGCATAACAAAATCTAATACGAACATACCCTTCAATCCTTTCAATTTTCGCCGTGTCATCAGAGATTTTACCTGTACAAACATAAAATTCGCCATACCCGATTTTGTCATCAGACCAAACACTGCTGCCGGGATAAATAGGTGCAATGTCTGTTTTCTTTTGTGCAAAAAGATTTACACTTGTTAATGCAATAAGCGTTGTTGCCATTAGGAATAATTTTATTTTCATTTTAATTTCTCCCTGTTTAAGTTAATGATTTTGTTGTTTACCAACGTTTATGGAAACCAATTTGGTTTCTATATAAAGGTTTTTAAATTTACAAAAATCTTCTTAATTTCAACTAACTTTTATACAATACCTTACAAACCAATATCTTTCCATATTTTAACAATAAAATAATTTTATCCAAATTATTATATCACTATAATCAAAATGGGGGAAATGTGTAGTGCAGGTTTTTATTTTAGGTAAGAATAACGTTATTAATGCCGTTATTAATTACGTTATTAATAACGTAATTCTTTTTTAATTTTGCTCTCCGGAATATTTAAACTATCCCGCAACTCGTAATACGTAACTCTTTGACATTACATCACAAAAAAAAGTTCTTCCACAAATAAAAGTAGAAGAACTTAAAGTAAAGAGTTAAGCAAAAATTCTTTCGATCGAAATAAAAAATTTGGTGGTTAAATACCAAACAGATTAGTTATCGTTTTTGTAAAAAATTCCTACCTGCGGTTGGGATCACGTTTTTTTTCGTGGGCGACATTAACTTTTAAGTTCCTGCCACTGATTTCAATACCGTTTAATTCACCGATAGCCTGGTTACCTTCAGCATCATCTTCCATTTCAACGAAGGCAAAACCTTTGCTTTGTCCGCTATACTTATCTGTAATAACTTTCACAGAATTAACAGTTCCGAATTTTCCAAAGATCTCCGTTAGTTCATCTTCATTCACGCCGTAATGAAGGTTTCCTACATAAATGTTCATTTTAAAATAAATTTAGTAAATAAAAAATTTAAACCGGAATAATAAAAATTCCGGTAATTCATGGCAAAAGTAGTAAAAATCCTTAAAATATGGAAATATTAGATTTATTTTTCCGAATCTTCAATTGCCTCGGTAAAGTTATTCTCTTTTATAGCCACAGCGTGATATATTGAAGCAAAAGCAGTTAATCGGGAAGAATGACCTTTCGACTCTTCAAATTCCTAAACTTATAAACTTCTCAACTCATAAACTCTTCAACTACTAACCAAAACTAGGCACACCCTGATTCTTATATGCACCTGTTTTAAGTTTTTTCAGGATTTCAGAAAAGGCTTTTATGGTGTAATCAACATCTTCAAGGGTATGCATGGATGTTGGAATTAACCTGAGCATGATCACGTCTTTTGGTACTACTGGATAAATAACAATTGAGCAGAAAATGTTATAATTCTCCCTGAGATCCATGGTAATATTTGCTGCTTCACTTACCCCTCCCGAGAAGAAGACAGGAGTGACGGGAGATTCTGTAACACCAATATCAAAGCCTGCATCTTTTAATCCGGATTGCAAAGCGTTGACAATTTTCCACATTTTTTCACGTAGCTCCTTCTTGCTTTTTAACATCTCAAGCCTTTTTAAGGATCCAATTACCATTGGCATTGGCAATGATTTAGCATAGATCTGTGATCTCATATTATATGTAAGATAATTCACTACATTTTCATTACTTGCAACAAAAGCACCAATTCCTGCCATGGCTTTTGCAAAAGTTGCAAAGTAGACATCAATCTTATCCTGGACATTGAAATGTTCAGCGGTTCCTGCCCCGGTTGCACCCATGGTACCAAATCCGTGAGCATCATCCACAAGTATTCTGAATTTAAATTTTTTCTTTAGTTCAACAATTTCATCAAGCTTTCCAAGGTCTCCTGCCATCCCGAAAACTCCCTCGGTAATAACAAGAATTCCTCCTCCGGTTTTTTGCGTTAGTTTTGTTGCTCTTTCAAGCTGTTTTTCAAGATTCTGCATGTCGTTATGCATATACACGTATCTTTTACCCATATGCAGCCGCAGACCATCAAGAATACAGGCATGTGACTCAGAGTCATATACTATTACATCCTTTCTGCCAACCAGGGCATCAATAATGGAAACCATTCCCTGGTAACCGTAATTAAGCAGGTATCCGGCTTCTTTACCAACAAATTCAGCAAGCTTTGCTTCCAGTTCTTCATGCTTGCTTGTTTGTCCCGACATCATTCTGGCACCCATAGGATAGGCAAGACCCCAGTCTGCAGCAGCTTTTGCATCTACTTCCCTGATTTCAGGATGATTGCCTAAGCCGATGTAATTATTTAAACTCCAGTTTAGTACTTCTTTGCCTCTGAATTTCATTCTTGGTGCAAGTTCTCCCTCAAGTTTTGGGAATGTAAAATACCCATGAGCTTCTTTTTGATATTGCCCAAGTGCACCACGGTTTTGTTTAATTTTATCGAATATATCCACGGTTATAAGTTTTGATTAGTAATATTCCACAAAGGTAGATTTTTTTAAAAGTTTGACAAGAAAAGATTTGGTTAATTAAACCGGAATGCTAAATAAATGGACTGTCATTAGCTTTACGAAAAGTCAGGGGAGATTGCTTCTCCGCCAAGGCGGATCGCAAAATCCGTATACTTATTATACTTCAATGGTATACACAAATTTTAACCGAAAAATGAAACATGAATTCTGAAGACATTCTGGCATTCTAGTCATTCCAAACTTTTTATGCTGAGTGCAGTCGAAGCAAAGCCACTGAATAGTTGCTTTGTTTTTTTTAAGATAATAAGTTCAATTTTTGCACGTTTTTTGATTGATATTGTAAGTAAAAAAGTACCTTTGCGAAATGTTTTGTAAAATGAGGTTTAATCTGCCAATAATTATACTTCTTTTCATCCTTTTTTCCGGATGTGGTGAGTATGAAAAAATATTAAAAAGTAATGATTACGACCTGAAATATGAAAAGGCTCTTTCATATTACGACCAGGAAAAATATATTAAAGCAGTAACAATATTTGAACAGATCCTGCCCAGATTCAGAGGTACCGAAAAGTCTGAAAATATAAATTTTCTTCATGCAAAAAGTTATTATTTGATGGGGAATTATACTATGGCAGGGCACCATTTCAGGACTTTTTTTAAAACTTATGCAAATAGTGAGTATGCTGAAGAGGCTTATTTCTTAGCAGCTTATTGTTACTATCTGCTATCGCCACGGCCAAGCCTTGATCAGGAGAATTCATATAAAGCTATTAATGCCTTTACACTTTTTCTAAATAGATACCCTGCCGGTAAAAGAGTGAAAGAGTGTAATTTATTAATTAAGGAACTACAGGATAAATTATCGGAAAAGTCATATTTGAATGCTAAACTTTATTTTAACCTGAGTGATTATAAGGCTGCAAAAGTAGCTATACAGAATAGTTTGGAGGAATATCCCGATACTAAATTCCGTGAAGAATTATTATTCCTCAAACTTAAATCACAATTTTTATTGTCTGAAAATAGTGTGCCTGAAAAACAAAAAGAAAGGTACCAGACCACCCTGGATGAGTATTATTCTTTTATTGAAGAATTTCCCGGAAGTAATTATCAAAAAGAGATTGAAAGAATATATGGATCAACTGCAGTTTTCCTAAATATTGAAACAACAAATATAAATTAAGATATGGATTATAAGAAAACACAAGCTCCGGTTTCAACTATTACACGCGACTTGAACAAAATGGAGGAGAAGACAGGGAATATTTATGAAACAGTGATTATTTGTGCTAAAAGAGCTAACCAGATCAGTGTTGAGTTGAAGCATGAACTTAATAGCAAACTTGAAGAATTTGCCTATTATACTGATAACCTCGAAGAAGTATTTGAGAATCGGGAACAGATTGAGATATCAAGATTTTACGAAAGACTTCCGAAACCCTCATTAATTGCTTTACAGGAATTTGTTGATGATAAAATATATTTCAGAGAACCGGATACAGAGGATTAGGAAGTGAGTAAGGAGAAGAAAAGGCAAAAGGCAGAAGGCAGAAGGCAAAAGTGAAGAGAGAAGAGCAAAGGGCGAAGAGGGACGAAGAGAGAGGGCGAGGGAGCGACTGAGAGATGAAGAGAAGAGGCGAAAAGGAGAAGAAAAGATGAGAAGGTGAGTAAGGAAGAATGACTGTATCGGGGTGAAATTTGAGGTACGAAAATATTTCATCAGGGCAGGAGCATATTTCACTGTGGTAGAATGCAGAAGTAAGAGAGGTGAGTAAGGTGAATGGTTTAGTAATTCTTAACTTTAGGCAATTTAGACACATTAGGCACTTCTTTAAATTAATCATTTTTATTGTTTTAAACTTCTTTGCATGAAAAAAAAAGCAATAATTTCATTAGCAATAATATTTTCAGCATATATTATATCATCTGCACAGGAACTTAATTGTAATGTTCAGATAGTTACCCAGCAAATACAGGGAACAAATAAGAAAATTTTTCAAACACTCCAGGCAGCAGTTTATGAATTTGTTAATAACCGTACCTGGACAAATAATGTTTACAGCTATAGTGAACGTATTGAATGTAATATCATGATTAATCTTACAGACCAGATATCATCAAACGAATTCAAAGGAACTATCCAGGTGCAGTCCAGAAGGCCGGTTTACAATACTACCTATAACTCTACTATGTTTAATTATGTAGATAATAAATTTCATATACGATATGTAGAATTTGAGCCTCTTGAATTTAATGAAACATCTCATCTGTCTAATCTGACATCCATTCTTGCATATTATGTGTATATTATTATCGGTCTTGATAATGATTCTTTTTCCTTTGAAGGTGGATCTCAATATTTTGAGAAAGCTGAAGCTATAGTAATGAATGCTCAGAATGCTCCCTTTGCCGGATGGAAACCGTATGAAGGGTCAGGTAATAAGAACCGTTATTGGCTTATTAAAAATATACTTGATGTTGAATATTCTCCTGTAAGGGAGTTTCTTTACCGTTACCACAGGATGGGACTTGACAAGCTGGAAAGTGCCACTAATGAAGCAAGAATTGAAATTATCGAAGGTCTGAGACTTCTGCAGGAAGTGTACCGGAAAAAACCGGATCCGTATCTTTTTCTTCTTCAGGTTGTTTTTGATGCCAAAAAAGATGAGTTTGTAAATATCTTTTCCGAGTCTTTCGCCGAAGAAAAAAGCAGGGTGTTAAAAATACTTAAGGAAATTGACCCTTCAAATTCCCGCATGTATGAAAAAATAAATAAAGAAACCTGATCCAAAAAGTAAAGTAAAAAGTCAAAAGTAAAAAGTCAAAAGGGAAGAAGAAATAAGAAAGAAGAAATAAGAAGAAAGAGAATAATGAATACTGAATTTTGAATATAGAATGATGAAGTGAAGAAAAATGTAAAAAGCTTAATTTTGACTTTACCCTTAACTTGTACCCCGTCTTATTATTAACTTTTAACTTTCAACTTTTAACTCTTAATTCTTAACAATGCTCAAATCTCTTTCAATCCGGAATTACGCTCTGATACAGCAACTTAATATAAATTTCAATTCAGGGCTCTCCATGATTTCCGGTGAAACAGGAGCAGGAAAATCAATTATTCTTGGTGCACTTTCGCTTATCCTGGGGCAGCGGGCTGATAAACAAATGTTAAGAAATAAAGAGAAAAAATGTGTTGTTGAAGGTGCATTTGGAATTAAAGAATATAAGTTGCAGGAGTATTTCAGTGATTATGATCTGGATTATGAAGAGTTAACTATCCTGCGGCGGGAGATCAACAGCAACGGCAAATCAAGGGCATTTGTGAATGATACTCCTGTTAAGCTCAATATATTAAGAGATCTTTCTCTGCGGTTGATTGATATCCATTCACAGCACGAAAACCTGGAATTGACAAATAATCTGTTCCAGCTCAATGTGGTTGATGTTTTTGCCCGTCATTCAGATCTGGTTGAGGGTTACATTATTAGTTACAAACTGTATCGTGAACTGGAAAAGAAATTAATTGTGCTTAATAATACAGCACACCAATCGAAGCAGGACCTTGATTACTTTCAATTTCAATTCAACCAGTTGGAGGAAGCACATCTTGAGTCAGGTGAGCAGGAAAAGCTTGAGGAGGAATTAAAAACCCTTAATCATGCCGAAGAGATAAAAACAAACCTTGGAAATGCATCTTTTATCCTTGCTAATGACGAAAATGCATTGCTGGCACGTTTGCATGAAACAGTGCAGCTATTAGGGAAGCTTAAATCATATTTTTCAAAAGCCGGAGAACTTTACGATCGCCTGGAAAGTTCTCATATTGAATTGAAGGATATTGCCGTTGAAATTGAACAACTTGATGAGGAGGTGGAACATAATCCCAACAGGGCAACAGAGATAAATGAACGGTTAGACCTGATTTATTCACTTCAGCAAAAACACAGGGTTGAAACAGTTGATGAGCTTATCGGAATAAAAGAAGAACTTCAAAAGAAGATTGATGAAGTTACTTCATATGATACTGAAATTGAAAAGCTTGAAAAAGAACTGGATTCTCAAAAGGAAAAATTGGGAAAAGTGGCAGCAAAGCTTCGTGAAAGCCGGCTAATCGTGATCCCTGAAATGGAGTCGCATCTAACAGTAATGCTACGGCAATTGGGGATGCCAAACGGAAAATTCAGGATTGATCATAAAGATACCGATGACTATACACCAACTGGTATTGATAAGGTAATTTTCTTGTTTTCAGCAAATAAGCAATCTGACCTGCAGGATATTTCGGTTGTTGCTTCGGGAGGAGAATTATCCAGGGTTATGCTGAGTCTTAAGTCTCTTATTACCGGTTCATCTGGTTTGCCAACCATAATTTTTGATGAGATTGACAGCGGGGTTTCAGGTGATATTGCCGACAGGGTGGGGAATATTCTGGCAGAAATGGCTATGAATATGCAGGTGATCAATATTACACACCTTCCCCAGATAGCCAGCAAAGGAAAGAATCACTATAAGGTTTACAAAAAAGACGAAGGAGATTCAACAAATACCTACATTAAATTGCTGAATAATGAGGAGAGAATAGAAGAGATTGCCAAACTGCTTAGCGGCAAGGAGCTTACCGATGCTGCCCTTAAGAATGCACGGGAACTTTTGAAGATGAACCCTTTGGAACGATGAAGGATGAATGATGAAGTGAAAGTAACCAGTCTCGAAAAAACAGAAATCTTCGATTTCATATTTTTTCGAGGATCCTCGAATTTCTAATCCCGCGGAGCGGGAAGAAATTCGGGACAACCAGCAACCAGCAACCAGCAACCAGTAATTCTTAAAACAGGTAATTCAAACCAATATATAAACCGGTATTTCCATCTTCTGCATTTGTAGTTTTTCCAAAGTCACATGCAACAATGAAATTCTGATTCAAGACTACTCTTAATCCTGCACCATAGCATAAATGAAGACCATCTTTATCCTGATTGAAGAAGTTTTCATATTCACTGGGCGGTACTAAGGATGTATCAAATTCTATGGGAGATACTACTTTTCCGCCATCGACAAATGTATTAAGGGCAAGA
>JAUVHQ010000233.1 GCA_030593185.1 Bacteroidota bacterium | reverse complement strand
GCCCAGTTTGGCGGCATTCTCAATAGCTTTTCCCAGATGTTTATACCGGTACAACAATAAGTTCCGGGCAACTTCTGCACCAGCAGTATTTAAATAAAACGGCAATGCATAAGCTTCGGTATCCCAGTAAGTGCTTCCTCCATATTTTTCTCCCGTAAAGCCCTTGGGGCCTATGTTCAATCTGGCATCTGTTCCGGTATATGTTTGGTTAAGCTGGAAAATATTGAATCTGATACCCTGTTGTGCTGCAATATCCCCGCCAATAATAATATCGCTTTCCCTCCATTTTTCAATCCATGCTTTGGCATGTTTCTTAAGCAGATTATCAAATCCTTTGCCAATTGCTTTATTCAAAACTCCCACAGCTTTTTCTATTATATTCTCCAGGTTATAATTCTGTGTGGAAAGACTTGAAGCATATTTATATATTATAATCTCATCATCTTTTTTTACCTGAACATCTATACTATTTGAAACATATTTTTCTCTTTCTCTTACAATCGGCTTTACCTCCTGAATTTTTCCGTTTTTCTCCACTAAATAGTGCATTCCGGTACAAACATGGAAATCCAGCTTTTTTGTTTTCACCATCACATAATCTTCTCCGCTTCCGGCATGTCTGCTAACTTCATCCCAAAACTTTTCATCATAATTCGAGTCCTGGTTCTTAACATCAGCATCGAGGTATGGTTCAAAATTTATATTACCGTTGAAATTTTCAGGAATAACAGAATAACGTATTGCACCAATTTCCGTATCAACAATACTGAGAAATCTCTTCGCTTTGATACGAACAATTTTACCACTATTCAGTTTTGCCCTGAAGGTTCTCTCGAGGTATCCTTCACGCATATTCAACACTCTTTTAAAATCAAGAACCCTGCAAGTGGAAAGATCAAGCTCCTCATCATCTATCCGGACATTAATTCCAATCCAGTTTGTTGAATTAAGTACTTTGGCAAAATATTCAGGATATCCATTCTTCCACCATCCCACGCGGGTTTTATCCGGATAATATACCCCGGCGATATAACTTCCCTGGAGAGTTTCACCACTATATTTTTCTTCAAAATTCGCTCTTTGACCCATCTGGCCGTTACCGAGAGAGAATATGCTTTCCGCTGCCAGATTGTTTTCCGGGTCAAACCCATCTTCAACAATCAGCCATTCATTATGCTTAATATGCGTGTTCATTATAAAGGTTTATCTGTTAGTTTCTAAATATTATCCGTTATTTTCAATCCAAATATTAATTACTTGTTTTTTATTTCATCCACATCATCAACAAATACCACTAATATTGCTGCAATAAACATGGAAACCCCTCCTGTAATGAGCGCATAAATAGTTTCACCACCAAACAGGTTTTTAACCATCAACCCCAGGATACTGGCAGCCATTATCTGTGGAATTACAATGAAGAAATTGAATATTCCCATATATACACCCATTTTGTTCACCGGCAACGATACGGTAAGAATAGCATACGGCATTGCGAGGATGCTTGCCCAGGCAAGACCTATTCCTACCATAGATAAAATAAGAAGGTTGGGATCGTTAAAGAAGTAAATTGAAATAAGACCTAATCCCCCTGCGAACAGAGAAATCATATGGGTTATTTTCCTGTTGGTCAGTTTTGCCAGTACAGGTAATAAAAATGCCACTAAAGCTGCAAACCCGTTATAAACAGCAAACAAAATCCCCACCCAGTCAGCACCGTTGTTATATAATTCAGAGGTTGTATCCGTTGTACCATAAATATGGCTTGTTACTGCTGATGTTGAATATATCCACATAGAAAACAGGGCAAACCAGGAGAAGAACTGAACAAAAGCCAGTTGTTTCATGGTTTTGGGCATGTTAAAAAGGTCGGTGATCACCTCTACAAGTCCGCTTTTATATTTCCCCTTTGAAGCAAAAGCCCCGGTTATAAGCTGAATCACCCCAAATGCCATAAAACCCACAGACAAAATATAGAGTTCAGCTTCGAAGGATCTCCAATAAATAATAAGGCTGAATATCAGACCACCCAGAATCCAGAAACCCGCGGGTTTATAAAACTTCCCGGGCGACATTTTAATCCCGTCCATGTGTTTATCGTCCTCTTCTTCAGAATCAGAAAATGATCTTAATTCCTCCGGAGAATATTCTTTAGTCCTTAAAACCGTCCATAATACAGCAAGGAAGAAAACAATACTACCGGTATAAAAAGCAAATTTTACTGAAGGAGGTATCCCCTCTTCCGCAGTATTGGAAATGTTAAGCCAGTTAGTCATAATATAGGGTAATGCCGAAGCAATTACCGCACCGGTGCCAATGAAAAAACTCTGCATGGCAAACCCCCTGGTTCTTTGTTCCGAAGAAAGCATATCCCCTACAAATGCCCTGAACGGTTCCATGGAAATATTAATGGAGGCATCCATTATCCACAACATACCAGCTGCCATCCACAGGACCGGAGAGTTAGGCATTATAATCAAAGCTATCGAAGCCAGAATCGCTCCGATCAGGAAATATGGACGCCGGCGCCCAAATTTTCCCCATGTTTTGTCACTCATATGCCCAACAATAGGCTGAACTATCAATCCCGTTACCGGTGCTGCGATCCATAATATGGGAATGTTTTCAACACTGGCTCCAAGGGTTTCAAATATCCTGCTGACATTGGCATTTTGCAAGGCAAATCCGAATTGTATCCCTAAAAATCCGAAACTCATATTCCAGATCTGCCAGAAACCTAATTTGGGTTTTGTTTTTTTCATTTTCCAAATTTTTCTATTATGAATTGTTGAAGGTTTTCCGAATCAATAACCTCAAAAATATTGATATTTTTTCATTTCTCAAGCCTCTTATACTGTTTATTTTCAGGATGATTGTTATTTTTTAACACAAAAATCACGTAAGTGTTATTTCAAACGTTTACGGATAGGAATATTTTTTTTAATATTTTTTATAAACAAGGAGTAACCAGTGTAAATTTCGTGTAGAAAAGTGGACATTCTGTTAATTTCCCGGATCATTGCGAAGGAAGTAACGCCTTGCCCACCTTCACAATTCATTAATTTTATAACTCTTCAACTCCTTTGCCAATAACCGGGCATCGCCCATGTAAAGGTCAAGCTGCTTCCAGAATTTCACACCATGGTTTCGGTGCACTGTATGTGCAAGTTCATGAATAATAATATAATCCTGTAACCTTTCCGGTAGTCGCATTAAATGAAGGTTCAGGTTAATATTATTCTTTGATGAACAACTTCCCCATAAGGTTCTTGCATTTTTAACAAACACTTTCCTGTAGCTAAATCCATATTTATCAGCCAGCTCTTCTACTCTTTGTGGAAGAAAATTTTTAGCTTCAATTCTTATTGCTTCTGTAATTCCCTTTCGGATAAAATCCTGAATATACTTATCCTCAATATTTATCCCTTCCGGATATAAAATTTTAAGTGTCCCATTATAGATCTCCATTTTCGCCATGGTGTTGTTAACCGGCACAAATTTTATTTTATGTTTTAAGAAAGGAAGGTTAGTTTCACTATTTATAACAATTTGTTGTTTTTGTTCGTGTTTTTTCAGTTTTTTTCTTTGTTTCAGTATCCATGGAATCTTATTTCTAACAACTTTTATAGCCTGTGAATATGATGAAAAAGCCGGCAAAGTTGCCTTTACCCTGCCATCGGCATACAACCTAATATTAATATTCTTAACTTTGGGCTTTTTAATGAATAATACATTGCCAATTCCATCAACAAAAACTTTCTTTTCTATCATTAAAAATTTATCTATTAATTAAAATAGTCCTAAAATGTAATTAATTACTATTTTCGTTCGTCATAATATTATCGTAAAGATATTTAAAACATGGATTTATGAAAAAACTATTTATTATTATCATTTTGACACTTGCCGGCACCCTGATGGTTGCATATAATTCTCTTGGGCAGGAAAATAAATGGACCCTTGAAGAATGTGTTCTTTATCATTCCATCTCAGACCGCAGTAGCCCCTCTCCCTCTCCGAGAGGGACCTCAGGCCACCTTCGTTCCACCTAAAGCCGCAGTAGCCTTTCTCCCCGTTCCCCATGGTGCACCGGTTGGAGCAGAGGCCGCACGGGACGCCGCCTTCAGTCCGGGGCGGACTTGTGGGAAGGTTATGCAATTTCCTAACTTCGTTGTGGGCCGCCTCCACGTAGGGCGAGGCTTCCTCCCATCGCTCCCTGATGCAGTCGAGACAGACGCCGAGGGCCTCGGAAACCGGTATGGAGGTCCCTCCG
>JAUVHQ010000146.1 GCA_030593185.1 Bacteroidota bacterium | reverse complement strand
GAACTTTAGCTGAAATTTTTGCCAGGGAAAACGGGTTTAATAAAGGACTGGGTGGATCAATGCATGCATTCTTTCCTCCATTCGGAGTTTATCCCAATAACGCAATTGTAGGTGGATCGGGTGATATTTCAGTTGGTGCTGCTTTATTCAAAAAGGTGAATAAGAAACCGGGTATCGTTGTGGCAAATATCGGAGATGCTTCGATGGGTTGCGGACCGGTTTGGGAAGGTATTAGTTTTGCTGCAATGGACCAGTTCAAAACCCTGTGGGAAGGAGAATTTAAAGGTGGCTTGCCTATCCTGTTTAATTTTATGAATAACCAGTATGGTATGGGGGGGCAAACGCAGGGGGAAACAATGGGGTATAAGCTTCTGGCACGTATAGGTGCAGGTGTGAACCCGGAAATGATGCACTCAGAAAGAGTTGATGGCTACAATCCGCTGGCAGTGATCGACGCATTTCGCAGAAAAAAGAAAATTCTTGAAGAGAAAAAAGGTCCCGTGCTGCTCGATACCCTTACATACAGAATAAGCGGACATTCTCCTTCGGATGCATCATCATACAGGTCGAAAGATGAAATTGAAGCATGGAAAAGAGCAGATGCTATTGATGAGTATGCACTTGGACTTATTGAAGCAAAAGTGGCTGTAATTAATGAGTTGGAAGAAATACGCGAAAATACAAAGAAGCTGATCACCCATATCATAAAGCTTGCTATTGA
The DNA here is from genome assembly GCA_030593185.1 of Bacteroidota bacterium. Lineage (GTDB taxonomy): Bacteria > Bacteroidota > Bacteroidia > Bacteroidales > VadinHA17 > JADFUQ01. The sequence goes on along the minus strand of JAUVHQ010000146.1, from coordinate 5,122 downwards.
CGATAAAATATCTCCCAGGATGGATATGGAAACAGACCCTGACGGGATAAGCAAACTGATGTTTTCAAACGGATCAGTTGATAAAATGGAGAACAGGGAGCCTGAGGTTTTAATGCCTGAAGAAGAAAATCCAAGGGTTGAGCAGATCAGCCGAAAGGAAAGGTTTGGACTGGATGAAAATGGCAAACCTCTTTCCAAAGTAAAATCATTCCAACTGCGTGATGGGATTTTTGAAGCTATTTTTTACAGGTTCTATAAAGATCCTACTTTAATTGCCTATGGTGAAGAAAACAGGGACTGGGGTGGTGCATTTGCAGTGTATCGTGGTTTGACCGAAGCACTGCCGTATAATCGTCTTTTTAATACTTCAATCTCCGAAGGGGCAATTGTCGGAACAGCTATCGGATATGCTATGTGTGGCGGACGGGTGATACCTGAAATTATGTATTGCGATTTCCTGGGAAGGGCAGGGGATGAAGTGTTTAACCAGCTCCCTAAATGGCAGGCTATGAGCGGAAATATTCTTAAAATGCCTGTAGTCCTCAGAGTTTCAGTGGGGTCTAAATATGGAGCTCAGCATTCGCAGGACTGGTCTTCAATTGTTTCTCATATACCCGGACTTAAAGTTGTATTCCCCGCTACACCATACGATGCTAAAGGACTGATGAATGCGGCACTTCAGGGAACCGACCCGGTTGTTTTCTTCGAGAGTCAAAGGATATATGATGTGGGAGAATGGTTCCATAAAGGTGGTGTGCCTGAAGAGTATTACGAAATACCTATTGGTGAGCCGGATATTAAACGTGATGGTAAGGATATTACAATTTTATCGATAGGTGCAACATTATATAATGTGATGGAAGTTGCTGGTATTCTTGAGGAAAAGTATGAGGTTTCAGCAGAGGTGATCGATTCCCGGAGTCTCGTGCCGTTTAATTACAGCATAGTGCTTGAATCGGTGAAGAAGACAGGAAGGATAATCCTGTCCAGTGATGCTTCTGAACGTGGATCATACCTGAAAGATATGGCGCAGAATATTACTGAACTTGCTTTTGATTATCTTGATGCACCTCCCGTAGTAGTGGGTTCAAGAAACTGGATCGTGCCGGCTTATGAGATGGAAGATTACTTTTTCCCGCAAACAGACTGGATACTCGATGCAATACATACCAAAATTTTTCCACTTGTTGGACATAAAGTCAAAAATGATTTTTCTGTTGAGGAGAAAATAAAAAGAAGCAGGTTGGGAGTGTGATCGTGGTATTTCATAACTCATAACTCATAATTCATAACAATGCAAACCCTCTTTAACAATTTCCCTTCTGAAAATGACCTGCTATGTTGGTCTGAGAAACTTACCGACAAGCAACCGCTGAAGGTGAATGGTCATTTACATTCTCCATATTCATTCAGTGCTTTCACTAATATGGAGCAGATGTTTAAAATGGCAACTAATGAAAATATTAAAGTACTTGGGATCAATGATTTTAATACTACAGATGGATATGTTGAGTTTTATGAGAATGCATTGAAATATAAGATATTTCCGCTCTATAATATTGAATTCATAGGTATGCTTAGAGATGAACAAGCTAATGGTATTCGTGTCAATGATCCCAATAATCCTGGTCGTACTTACTTTAGCGGAAAAGGGTTAAGATACCCGGCTCAACTGAGTGAAGAAAAGAAGAAAAATCTCAATTCAATTGTGAATGAAAGTCATTACCAGGTGGAGGAAATGATCAGTAAGCTTAATGACTTTTTACAACAAATTGGAAGTGATATCAGAATTGGGATTGATGAGATCCGTGGAAAATGGGCAAAGGAACTTGTCAGGGAGCGGCATATTGCAAAAGCTTTGAGAATTAATATATTTGAGAAATTTAGTACTAAAAAAGAACGAAGAATTTTTATTGAACAGTTATTAAGAGGTAAAGTGCCTCAGTCCTTGCTAAATGATGTGCCTGCCATGGAAAATGAGATTAGAGCCAGATTGCTGAAGAAGGGGGGAGTAGCTTATGCAAAAGAGAACGAAAAAGCATTTCCTGAAATTGAAAAAGTAATAGAGATCATTGTGGACACAGGCGGTATCCCCTGTTATCCTGTTCTGTTGGATAATAAGAAAGGTGACTCTACTGAATATGAGTCTGATCCCGTGAAATTGCTGGAGAAACTGAAAGAAAAAAAAGTTACTTCGATCGAATTGATCCCCGGACGGAATGATTTTGAAAAATTGAAAGAGTTCGTCTTGTTTTTTGATAAAAACGGATTTGTGATCACCATGGGTACAGAACATAATACTCCTGCCATGCAACCTGTAACTGTTAGTTGCAGGGAGGGAAAGCCACTTGATCAGGAATTACTATCAATTTCTTATCGCGGGACTTCTGTAATTGCTGCTCATCAATACCTTCATGCACAAGGCAGGGAAGGATATATCCGTAATGATGGTACAGCCCGGACAGATAAAAAGGAATATTTCGAACAGCTTGGAGATGCGGTAATCAGGAAATTTATAAGCTGAACACTATGAAACTTCCATGTATTATTTATGCACAAATAAAAATGATTAAATAACGGTTGCGCAACAGTATCCGGATATTTTCACATGGAAGTTCACGAGCGGGTTTGCGCCATGGGTTTTGTGGGAGCGAGTAACAAATACCACAGAACTTGTAAAAAGGTAGAAAATATAAGTAACCTTGTTACTAACATAAATGATTTAAACGTATGATAAAAGAAATTAGTAAACTCATTGAAATTTCACGATTTTATGGCAGGCAGATAGAATTTGTCATAGGAGGAGGGGGAAATACCTCTTATAAAGATGATAAACATTTATGGGTCAAAGCCAGTGGCATATCTCTTGAAAATATTGACGAAGACGGGTTTGCTCTCCTTTCCAGGGAACGATTGCTTCGTATGAGAACGGAGAAGTATCCTGATGACCCGGTTAGCCGCGAAAAAGAAGTAAAGAATGACCTGATCAGGTCGCTTGTTGATCCTGTTGAAGGCAGGCGTCCTTCGGTTGAAACATTGCTCCACGATTCCCTGGAATTCAAGTATGTAGTCCATACTCACCCTACAATGGTAAATGCCATAATGTGTAGCAGAGAAGCCGGGAAGACTATTACCCGCCTTTTTAAAAGTGATGTAATGTTTGTGGAATATACTGATCCCGGGTACGTTTTGTCTGGTGTTGTTGACCAGAGGATATCTGAGTTCAAAAAGAAACATGGTAAACATCCGCAGATCATATTTCTTGAAAATCACGGTCTTTTTGTTGGCGCTGATAACGTAGAAGAGATAAAAGAATTACACAAACAGATCATTGAAACAATAAAATCAGAATTAGAAGAGACTCTGAAGATTGAGAAAAAAGCAATTGACACAAGAATTACCGGTATCCTTCCGGCAATCAGGATGATGATGACCGGTGAAGGAGTAAAAACAGCCGGGATAAGGAATAATTCCCTTATGGAATACTATTCTAAAAGTATTGAAAGATTCCGGGAGGTCAGCATTCCTGCTACACCCGATATGGTTGTCTTTTGCAAACCTTCCTGGTTGTATATTGAAAATACAACTTCAGTTGAGGATTTGATCAATGAGGTTAAAAAGAAAATAAATGACTTCAAAATAAAACATGATTATTATCCCAAAATATTGGTTTTAAAGAATATAGGTGTAATCGGACTTGATGAGAATGACCATTCATTGAGCATGCTTTTAGATGTTTTTGAAGACTTATTAAAGGTAAATCACTATGGCAAAAAATTTGGCGGCTATAAGCCACTTACACCGGAACATATTGAATTTATTGATGAATGGGAGGTGGAAAAGTTTCGGAGAAACATCCTGAAAAAAGACAGATTATCTGACATTTTTCAAAATAAGATAGCTGTTGTTACCGGTGGTGCACAGGGATTTGGTGCAGGAATTGTGAAAGCTTTATTTGAACAGGGAGCCAGTGTTGTTGTGGCTGATCTTCAGGTTGAAAAAGGGGAAACGCTTGTCAAAAAGCTAAATCAATCAACAAAATTTGCCGGAGCACTTTTTGTGAAAACTGATGTATCAGATGAGAGATCAGTTGAAAATATGGTTTTTGAGACAGTGAAAAAATTCGGGGGGATAGATATATTGATCAGTAATGCAGGGGTTCTGAAAGCCGGAAGCCTGGAGGAGATGGATCCTGAAATATTCGATTTCGTTACGAGTGTGAACTATAAAGGATATTTCAATTGTACCAGGCAGGTTTCAAAAGTGATGAAGCTCCAAAATCAGTATAATCCTGATAAGTACTTTGATATTATTCAGGTTAATTCCAAATCCGGACTTATGGGAAGTAATAGAAATTTTGCATATGCCGGAAGTAAATTCGGTGGTATCGGACTTACTCAATCTTTTGCACTGGAATTGGTAGATTACAAAATAAAAGTGAATTCAATTTGTCCTGGTAACTATTTTGATGGTCCGTTATGGTCGGATCCTGATAACGGGTTGCTTGTACAGTATCTTGAAGCAGGTAAAGTAGAAGGTGCAAAAACAGTGGAAGATGTAAAACGTTACTATGAGAGCCAAGTACCTATGGGGAGAGGATGCAGCGTTGAAGATGTTATGGTTGCAATTTGCTACGCTGTTGAACAAAAATACGAAACAGGACAGGCCATTGCAGTTACCGGCGGGCAGGTAATGTTGAAGTGAAGAAAGGCAAAAGGCGAAAGGCAGAAGGCAGAAGGGAAGAATGAAGAGCAGAGACAAGGCATGCCTTGTCTCCTTGTCTCAGACAAAGCATGCCTTATCTTTGAGGTTTGGAAAATGTTTGAAGAAAAAAAACTGATTCAGCACCAAGCTTTGACCACCGTAGTTTCAACGAAGGTGGATAACCAGTAACAAGTAACAAATAACCAGTAACAAGTTCATTATGAAAACCACTGCAGTACGAATTTACGGTAAAAATGACCTTCGACTTGAGGAGTTTTATTTACCAACCATGAAGGATGATGAGATCCTTGCAAAGGTAGTGTCAGACAGTATATGTATGTCGACGTATAAAGCTGCAAAACTGGGAATTGCTCATAAGAGGATACCTGATGATGTGGCTGAGAATCCGACGATCATC
>JAUVHQ010000098.1 GCA_030593185.1 Bacteroidota bacterium | reverse complement strand
AAATGTCTAGAATGCTAAAATGTCTAAATTCTTAGGCTAATCTCATTATACTTTGTATTTTTATCGATCGCCAATTGCCGACTGTGGACTGTAGACTGCCGACTAATTAGTTACGAATATTTATCAGAACTGGCAATTTTGTTTAGCAAATAAGTTTAAATCCTTTTCCATGTACATTTATGATCTGAATTGAAGGATCGTCTTTCAGGTACTTACGAAGCTTAGTGATATAAACATCCATACTGCGGGCGTTGAAGTAGGTATCATCAATCCAGATAGTGCGTAATGTAAAATTTCTTTCAAGAACCTTATTCATATTATTGCAAAGAAGTTTCAATAATTCTGATTCTTTAGTAGTAAGCTTCTTTTTTTTGTTTCCTTTTTTAAGGAATTGATTTTGGACATCAAAAAAATATTGACCTATCTGGAAAGTTTTGTTTTCCCACATTGTGTCTTGTTTAGTCCGGCGAAGGATAGCTTCGATACGGTACAGAAGCTCTTCCATACTGAAAGGCTTGGTAATATAATCGTCAGCACCTATTGAAAACCCTTCCAAAATGTCTTCTTTCATCGATTTTGCAGTGAGAAAAAGTATTGGCATATCACTGTTTATTTGCCTTATCTCTTTAGCAAGTGTAAATCCATCTTTTTCAGGCATCATAACATCCAGAAGGCAAAGATCAAAGTATTCCCTGATAAATCCTCTATATGCTTTATTGCCGTCATCGAAGAGCTCAGTTTCATAGCCTTTTGCATTCAGATATTCCTTTAACAGAGATCCCAGGTTCTCATCATCTTCAGCTAGCAGTATCCTTGTTTTATCCATGGTTATTATTAATAGGGAATGATAATATAAAACGTGTACCCTTGCCGGTTTGACTTTCAATATTTATTGAACCTCCGTGTTCTTCAACAATCGTTTTAACATAACAAAGACCGAGCCCAAATCCTTTTACATTGTGAATATTGCCTGTTGAAACACGATAGAACTTTTCAAATATTCTTTTCTGATCTTTCTTTGAGATCCCAATCCCATTGTCTTTTACTGCTATAAACAATTTTTTTCTGGTGTCCCATGCAGAGAGAATTATCTCAGGCTTTGCACTACAATATTTTATAGCATTATCAGCGAGGTTTGATAAGATATTTGAAAAATGCACTTCATCTGCTCTGATAATCGGGGTTTTTGCATTAAGTTCCAAAATGATAATGCCATTTTTATTTGCAACCTGCATCTCAAAGTTTGATGCTACATTGGATAGCAGTAAATGGACATCAATTTCTTTACGGTTTAATTTGATTTTTCCTTTATCAAATATTGCCATCTGGAGTACCTTCTCAACCTGGTACCCAAGGCGTTTACTTTCTTGTTCAATTATTCCTGATATATGGTTGAGTTTTTTTTCTGTAATGCCTATCCCTTTATCTTTAAGCATTTGAGAAGCAAGAGAAATAGTTGAAATCGGCGTTTTTAATTCATGTGTCATATTGTTCACGAAATCTGTCTTAATCTGCGATAGCTTTTTCTGCCTGAATATTATTAGCAAAGTAGCAATAAATGTCATTATCAGGAAGATTGTCAGGAAAGTTGAAGAAGCTCCCATAAATCCCAGTGATTTATAGAAAAGCTTTTTTTCTTTTGGGAAGTACAGGGTAAGATATGCCTTGGATGAAAACAGATCGTTTGGAAACAGAGCCCGCATATATACATCCGATTTAGTTTTTGTTTTAAAATCATTCGTTTTACATACCAGGCCGGCGTTCACTTTTTTTACAGCAAACTGGTAGTTTATATTAATACCTCGCTTTTTAAATTCCTTTTCCAGTAAATTATCAATGGTGTTAAAATCAATTCTTTCTTCAATTTCCGGCTTTTTTTTGATCATCTTATTCATAACTTTATTAATGATCACGGTTTTGTTATTTACTTTTCGCCTCAAATAAGCATTAAAAATCTGGTAAGGATAGGAAAGCATTTCTGTAAGACCATTCATGTTCGAACCAATAATACTTAACCCGATACTGTCACTAATAGAGAAACTATTGTTTTGTAAGTTTTCAGAGAGGTAAAATATTTGTTGATAGAATGAAGTGTTTGTTTCGATATTTATTCTTTTTATTTTGTCCTTTTCTTTTTCAGATTGAAATGAAATAGCAGAATGGGGAGAGAAATTATTAAGAAATTGTTTGCCTGATGAATCAACCTCTGAAAGTACTAATTCATCAACAACATAGAGAAGTGCCTCTCTTAGCTCCAACTCATTTATTACAGCTGTTAACGACTGGTTTACAAAATGTCTGAATTGTTGTTCTTTCAGTATAACAGCCTTTTTCATCCAGTATCCCTGCACAAGTATCAGGCCTAGTAAACCAAATGTCATAATGATTGCTAAGAACCAGATTTTCTTCTTACTCATATCAATACAAATATAGTTTTGATTTTTTTATTCATATATTATTTTAACAATATTTAACATTCCCTTAATATTTGTTAACATAAATTTGACGTATTTTTGTTTCAAGAAAAATGTTTAATCATGAAAAAAAATTATCTCAGAAAATTATTATTTACCGCAACTCTATGCCTCTTTACCGGAACTTTTCTTCTTGCCCAGGAAGAAGATATTAAGAAAGTTCATATTATGGTAAAGGAAAATGATGTTACAACCATAGATACTTCATTTACTATTGATAAAGATATGGATAAAGATGAAATTCAAAAAATGATCCATGAACTGACAGGGATGGATGTTATGGTTCATCACGGAGATAAAATGGCCCATGCATATGCATTTACTATTAAGGATTCTGCTGATATTGATGCAGATGCAGATGTAAAAGAGATGAAAATCAAAGTAATTGTTGACGGTGACGGAGAAAGTCATACTGTTATTCACAAACATAGTAGTGGTGATCATATGAAATGGGTTGATCACAAGTCGGGGGACCATTATATTATTGTGAAAGAAGAAGACGGGAAAAAGAAAAAATCAAAAGTAATAATAGTTAGTGAAGAATGTGAAGGTGATGAAAGGAAGGTAATAAAAAAGGTTATTCATAAAGACGGAGATATGATTATGATAACCGGAGAGGATATACACAAAGATGATAAAGGGAATGTTTTTATAAGGGAAAAAGAAATTGATAGTAAAAAAGTTATTGTTCTGGAAAGCAGCGAAAAGCCTATACATTTCATAACAAAGGACGGAAAAGAGGTTGAACTTATTGTAAAAGACAAGAAAACTGGCACAGATATTGCTTTAGATAAAGTGAAGGTAATCAGGATTGAAACAAGTGAGGACGGAGTTATAAATATTATTGTTTCAGATAAGAAGGAGAAGGTGGTTAAGAAAAAGAAAGTGAATAAGAAATAGAAAACAGGTTAGTTAATTAGGTTAGTTTTTTTTCATAGGTAGGTTAGTTTTAGGGTTGAAAAAGGGATTGCATAAGCAGTCCCTTTTTTTATTTATTCAATAATAAGTTTATTCTTTGATTTCATGGTATTTATATCCAGATTGAAGACACCGGTGATCCCTTTAATATTTCTGGCATAGGAGATGATCTGTTCCTGTTGTTTGTCTGTAATATCACCATGAATTTGCAGGAAATAATCCATGTTGCGTAATTCTTCAATTAAATAACCATTCTCGCTCTTATTGGCGATTAGAAAATATCGCAGGTAAACCTCTTCATCAGAAAATGTGTAAACAGAAAAAGCCTGTTCAATTTCTTCCCTTTTAATAACATGGTCAGTGCTTTTCCGCAGACTGATTTTTAGTTTTTTATTTATCTCCCAGCTAAGGCGATAGTCATTCTCTGAAGATGAAATACCAAGCAGAAAAAAGTTGAAGTCAAGTTGAAAGGTTAATTTATGTTTTTTCTTTTTCACTATTCAAATAATAATTTCTTAAATATACGAAATTCCTGAATTCGGATAAAAGAAATCAATTCCTGTTTTTAATACAGATGAGTGCCTGTTCGGCGGCATTTTGTTCAGCCTCTTTCTTAGACATCCCCTTACCTGATCCGGCCTTTTGGTTTTCTATTGTAAGTGTTGAAATAAACAGGGGAATATTTTGTTGGTTCGTTGGCATTTCTTCGTCAGAAAAAATGATTTCCTTTTTATTTTTCTGTCCCCACTCAAGTATTTGACTCTTAAAATCGGTTCCATTAGTAATTATCTCTTCAGTGAGGGAACTGTCAGAGAGAATTTTCTTCAACACATACTTTTTTGTTTTTTTGTATCCTTTATCCAGATATATTGCACCAAGCAGAGCTTCCAGGGCATTGCCAAAAGGATTAAGTGTATTATTGTTTTTATTTATATGGGATTTGAGCAATTGTGGAATACCTAAATTTACAGCAATAGAATTAAGAGTTTCACGCTGCACAATTCTGGCACGGACTTTTGAAAGAAAACCTTCATTTTTAAAAGGGAACTGTTTATAGATAACATCAGATACAATGGCTTCGAGAATGGCGTCACCAAGAAATTCAAGTCTTTCGTTATTCACTAACGATCCGTCTTTCAAGGTAAGAGGGGCGGAACTATGAATAAAAGCAAGTTTGTATAAATAAAAATTCCCGGGGAAAAATCCCAGGAACTTAGAAAATTTTAAGCGGGTTCGAAAACCCTTCAGAAACATCATTTGAAAAGTGAAATTTGAATTTTTTGTCAAGATTAAACAATATGTTTCTTTAAGATTATGCTTGCATTATGACCACCAAACCCAAAAGTGTTACTTAGTACAACGCTAACTTCACGTTTCTGAGCTTTATTCAGAGTAAAGTTCAGTTTATTGTCAATTTCAGGATCATAGGTGGTATGATTAATTGTCGGAGGTATAATACCATATTCCAATGCAAACAGTGAAGCAATAGCTTCAGCAGCACCTGCTGCTCCCAGCAGATGACCTGTCATTGATTTGGTGGCGCTGATATTCAATTTATAAGAATGCTCTCCGAACACCTTTAGTATCCCTAGAATTTCAGAAATATCTCCACGGGGAGTTGCTGTTCCGTGAACATTAATATAGTCGACCTCTTCAGGATTCATTCCGGCATCTTCCAATGCATTTTTCATCACCAATGCAGCTCCCAGCCCCTCCGGATGTGGTGCTGTTAGATGATACGCATCGGCCGACATTCCTCCTCCGGTAACTTCAGCATAAATTTTAGCACCACGTTTAATTGCATGGTTGTATTCCTCAAGAATAAGTGTTCCTGCTCCTTCGCCCATTACAAATCCATCACGGTTGGCATCAAACGGCTTTGAGGCAGTTTTGTAATTCTCGTTGTTGGTTGAAATAGCTTGCATTGCGTTAAATCCACCAACACCGGCAGGATTGATCGATGCTTCAGATCCGCCGGACACAAAAACATCAGCTTTGTCAAGCCGTATATAATTATAAGCGTCCAGTATTGCGTTGGTAGAAGTGGCACATGCTGAAACAGTTCCGAAATTAGGACCCCTGAATCCATATCTTATTGAAATGTGACCGGCTGCAATATCAGAAATCATTTTCGGGATAAAGAAGGGGCTGAAACGCGGAGTTCCGTCACCTCTACAATAATGCATTGCTTCATCCATGAATGTTTCAAGGCCACCAATCCCGGAACCGTATATCACCCCAACCCTGTCCTTGTTTACTTTCTCAAGATCAATGCCTGAGTCAGCAATGGCTTCGTTTGTAGCTACCAATGCATATTGTGAATACCGGTCGAGCTTTCGAAGCTCTTTCCTTTCAAAATGAGCTTTAGGATCAAAGTTTTTTACTTCACAACCAAATTTTGTCTTGAATTTCCCGGCATCGAAATGTGTAATCAGATCACTGCCACTTACACCATTTTTCAGGGCTTCCCAGAAGTCATTAACTGTATTGCCCAATGGTGTAATAGCCCCAAGACCAGTGACTACTACCCTTTTTAACTCCATTTGAGATGTTGTTTTTGGGAATTTAGAGGCAAATATTACTTGATGTTTTCTTCGAGATGCTTGATTGCTTCTCCAACTGTTGAGATATTTTCAGCTTGATCATCAGGAATTCCAATGTTGAATTCTTTTTCAAATTCCATGATCAATTCAACTGTGTCAAGAGAGTCAGCACCCAGGTCATTTGTGAAACTGGCTTCCGGAGTAACTTCATTTTCATCAACACCTAATTTGTCAACGATAATCGCTTTTACTCTTGATGCAATGTCAGACATACCTTTAAATTTTAATTAATATTAAATAAGATAAATAATTACGCTGCAAAGAAATGTAAATCAAAATTATTATTCAAATATAAATAATCTTTTTTAATCTATTGTGTATATTTTTTTATAAAAAATGGAAATAAATTTTAATTTTGAATATAATTAATGAATATAAAACGTTAAAAATGAAATATATCTGTATTTTTGCTTCAGGTAGCGGAACCAACGCACAAAATATCATAGAATACTTTAAAAAGAAGAAAAATATTGAAGTATCCCTGGTTTTATCCAATAAAAAGGAAGCATATGTACTTCAGCGTGCCCGAATGTTAGGGGTATCCGGCAAGTTTTTTTCAAGGGAGGATCTGAATAATTCAGTTGTGCTTAAATTATTGGAAGAATACAGAATAGATTTTATTGTATTGGCAGGTTTTCTCTGGTTGATACCAATTGAGTTTCTGAGAGCTTACCCAAACCGTATTGTCAATATTCATCCTGCCCTTCTCCCTAAATACGGAGGAAAAGGAATGTATGGAGCCAGGGTGCACGAGACTGTTCTGGAGAACAATGAAAAGGAATCAGGAATTTCTATTCATTATGTAAATGAAGAATATGATAAAGGCAATATCATTTTTCAAACAAGGTGTAAAATTAAACAAGGTGAAACAGCAGATTCATTAGCAAAAAAAGTACATAAGCTGGAATATAAACACTATCCACGGGTGATTGAGGAATTAGTGGACAGTATTTAATAAATCGGTAATAACACTTTTTATCTTTTCGTAATCTTCAATGTTTTCTTTCGAAACCGGTTCTACCGGTGGCGCTTTTACCTTAAGAGGATCGATAGGATGTCCCTGTTTATAGAATCTGAAATCTAAGTGAGGACCTGTTGACAGTCCTGAACTGCCTACATAACCGATTATATCCCCTTGCTTAACATATTTGCCCGACTTTATTCCCCTGCCATACCTGCTAAGGTGTAGATAAGCTGTTGTATAAACAGAATTGTGCCTGATTTTCACCATTCGTCCGGCACCACCATTATACCCTGTTTTAATTATTTTTCCGTCACCAATGGCATGTACAGGTGTTCCGACAGGAGCTGCATAATC